>NZ_RZRY01001373.1:0-759 GCF_003998035.1 Mesorhizobium sp. M2A.F.Ca.ET.039.01.1.1
GACTATGACGGCGCGCTTTTGATGACCTCGCACGACCGCGAGTTCATGAACCGCATCGTCAACAAGATCATCGAGATCGATGCCGGCGCGCTCACGTCCTATTCCGGCAATTACGAATTCTACCAGGAGCAGCGGGCTCTCGCCGACAAGCAGTTGCAGGCGCAGTTCGAGCGCCAGCAGGCGATGCTGGCCAAGGAGATCGCCTTCATCGAGCGCTTCAAGGCGCGCGCCTCGCACGCCGCGCAGGTGCAGAGCCGGGTGAAGAAGCTCGACAAGATAGACCGCGTCGAGCCGCCCAAGCGCCGCCAGACGGTGGCCTTCGAGTTCCAGCCGGCGCCGCGCTGCGGCGAGGACGTGGCGACGCTGAAAGGCATCCACAAATCCTATGGCAGCCGCTCGATCTATTCGGGCCTCGACTTCCAGATCCGCCGCCGCGAGCGCTGGTGCGTGATGGGCGTCAACGGCGCCGGCAAGTCGACGCTGCTCAAGCTTGTGGCCGGCGCCTCCGAGCCCGACGAGGGCTCCGTCGCGCGCGGTCCGAGCGTCAAGATGGGCTATTTCGCCCAGCACGCCATGGAACTGCTCGACGGCGAGCGCACCGTCTTCCAGACGCTGGAGGATAATTTCCCGCAGGCCGGCCAGGCGCCGCTGCGCGCGCTTGCCGGCTGCTTCGGCTTTTCCGGCGACGAGATCGAGAAGAAGTGCCGCGTGCTGTCGGGCGGCGAGAAGGCCCGCCTGGTGATGGCGCTGATGCTGTTC
>NZ_RZRY01001374.1:0-758 GCF_003998035.1 Mesorhizobium sp. M2A.F.Ca.ET.039.01.1.1
GTTCCGGCAAGCTTGAGGAAAAGGCGCGCAACGAAGCGATGGCGCGCATCTCCGCCGCTCCGGCCATGGCCGACCTCGCCGCCGCCGACCTCGTGATCGAGGCGGCGACCGAGGACGAGACGGTCAAGCGCAAGATCTACGCGCAGCTCTGCCCGCAGCTCAATCCGGAAGCGATTCTGGCGACCAACACCTCGTCCATCTCGATCACCCGGCTTGCCGCCCAGACCGACCGTCCCGAGCGCTTCATCGGCATACATTTCATGAATCCTGTGCCGGTGATGAAGCTGGTCGAGCTAGTGCGCGGCATCGCCACCGAGGACCAGACCTTCGAGGCGGCCAAGACCTATGTGAAGCACCTCGACAAGACGATCACCGTCTCCGAGGATTTCCCGGCCTTCATCGTCAACCGCATCCTTTTGCCGATGATCAACGAGGCGATCTACACGCTCTATGAGGGCGTCGGCACGGTCGACGCCATCGATACCGCCATGCGGCTCGGCGCCAACCATCCGATGGGCCCGCTGCAGCTCGCCGACTTCATCGGCCTCGACACCTGCCTGTCGATCATGCAGGTGCTGCATGAGGGCCTGTCGGACTCGAAATACCGCCCTTGTCCGCTGCTGGTGAAATATGTCGAGGCCGGCTGGCTCGGCCGCAAGACTGGTCGCGGCTTCTACGACTATCGCGGCGACCATCCGGTGCCGACGCGCTGATCTTCCGCGGCTGAACCCTTCCGACGCCGTTCAGGACGCCGCGGC
>NZ_RZRY01001375.1:0-748 GCF_003998035.1 Mesorhizobium sp. M2A.F.Ca.ET.039.01.1.1
TGGGCGTGCTTTATGGACTTCTTAGAAGTCCATGCCGCCACTCAAGCCCGCTTGCGGGCTTGAGCAATGTTGGTTGATGGGCGTGCTTTATGGACTTCTTAGAAGTCCATGCCGCCCATGCCACCCATGCCGCCGCCGGGCATGCCGCCCGGCATACCGCCGGCAGCTTCCTTCTTCGGTGCTTCGGCGATCATGGCTTCGGTGGTGACGAGCAGGCCGGCGACCGAGGCCGCGTCCTGGAGAGCCGTGCGCACGACCTTGACCGGGTCGACGATGCCCATGGCGATCATGTCGCCATAGTCGCCGGTCTGGGCGTTGAAGCCGAAGGTCGCGCCCTTGTTCTCGAGGATCTTGCCAGCAACGATCGAAGCTTCCGCACCGGCGTTCGACGCGATCTGACGGGCCGGAGCCTGCAGCGCGCGGCGCACTATGTTGATGCCGGCGGCCTGGTCGGAGTTAACGCCGGTGGCCTTGACGTTGGCCGAGGCGCGCAGCAGGGCCACGCCGCCGCCGGCGACGATGCCTTCTTCCACGGCCGCGCGGGTCGCGTTGAGCGCGTCGTCAACGCGGTCCTTCTTTTCCTTCACTTCCACTTCGGTCGCACCGCCGACGCGGATCACGGCAACGCCGCCGGCGAGCTTCGCCAGACGTTCCTGCAGCTTCTCCTTGTCGTAGTCCGAGGTGGTCTCCTCGATCTGCTGCTTGATCTGGGCGACGCGGCCCTGGATCTCTGCCTTCTTGCCGGCGC
>NZ_RZRY01001376.1:0-742 GCF_003998035.1 Mesorhizobium sp. M2A.F.Ca.ET.039.01.1.1
GGTCATTGGCGATGCCACTTATATCGAGAACGCACCAACAAAACGCGCGTTATCAGTGCGAAGGCGTCGGATGCCTCGCTCATCATTCCAAAGCGGTGACGTTCGCGATAAAATCTCACTTGTTCTAGTGCCTCGCCGCTTGCACGCTCGCCGGCCTGCGCGCGCCAAGATGGGCCACCTCTTCAGCAAATGCAGTCCTGTCCGCTTCCATCTTGCGGATGCGGATTCGCGTGAAGGTGCGTCTCAGGCTCGTCGAAGAGCACGACGGATTTTCTTGTCGTATGTGCCACCAGGGAGGCGATCGCATGCATCGTGATTTTGTGACCTGTACTCCATCCGAGAAAGCTTGAACGGGGATCGGCACCCAGCAGAGCCTGTCGATCCGTCCCGGCAACATCGGCAAACGACGCGTCGGCGAGCAGCTGAGGCCACGCCGGCCCGATCAAAGTCGGGGGGTTTCCCTCTACCTGATAGTAGAGGTGATACAGCGTAATGAAGGAATGATCTTTCCATCGATCCTGCTGCAGCGCGAACTTTGTTGCAAAACTCTGCACGCCGTGGCGGCTCGGGGGCAGACGCTAATGGCCATCGGCGACCTCACTTCCGCGTCGGTCGCCGTGCTGGTTTAGTTGGCTCCCCCTATCCAGTAGCCCGTCCAGAAGCTGTTCGCGGTTCACGTTAGGGTTTGCCGATGCAATTCCAAGCAGCTCGCATACAACCTCTCTGGCTAGCTCTCTGGCAC
>NZ_RZRY01001377.1:0-739 GCF_003998035.1 Mesorhizobium sp. M2A.F.Ca.ET.039.01.1.1
AGATACCCGAGCACATATTCGCGCGGGGTCACGTCGACGTGGAGGTCTGACCATTCCTCTGCCGGGATCTCGGCCAGCCGCCGTTCCATCAGCGCCTCGCCGGTCGAAACGATCTGCACGACCGCCGAATGACCGTCGGCGCGGTCCTGCTCGATCGCGCCGATCAGCGTCGGCGTCATCATAGAGGTGATGAGATGGCTGAAGAAGCGCTGCTTGGTGCTCTCAAAGGCTGAGCGCGCTGCCGCCTTGGCGTTGCGATTCAGCGTGCCGCTCTCGCTGGTGATATTGGCGGCCTCGAGCGCGGCGATCAAATTGTTGTGGATGACCTGTAATCGCGAGGTCGCGATAATGCGAAGGAGTCTGTGGTTCACGGTTATTTTCCTTTGCTTTTTTGTGCGCCAGCGCAGCCCTTGCTGCGCATTATTTTGATTGCGAGCCTTGGCGGCTTTCCAACCGTCTGAGGAGACAATCATGTTGAAGTCGCACGACGAGCTGATCGCCGAGCTCGCGAAATTGCTCACGGAGCAGAACTACAATCCGGTGGTCGTAGCCAACCATCGGCTCTACGCCCGCTCCTTTCTGGACTATCTGGCTGAGCGCGACCTGCCCGTGGCGACTGTGACCCTTTCGCAGGTTGAGCAGTATTTTTGCCATGCGGTTCAGCGCTTTCGTGTGCGCTATGGCCGATCTCCCAGCCCGCGTTGGCATAGGCTCCCGCACACGGCGATCTGTAAGTTGC
>NZ_RZRY01001378.1:0-736 GCF_003998035.1 Mesorhizobium sp. M2A.F.Ca.ET.039.01.1.1
GTTGCTTATATGAAAGGGTTATTGCCCGAGCGGGCTCATTGGGGCGCTCTCGGGACAGGTCGAAACCAATATCCAATCGCAGCGCAGTCCGTCTTGCTTGGAGGCAACATTCGTGTAGGTCTTGAAGATAATCAGTATCTACGACGAGGCGTTTTCGCGACCAACGGACAGCTTGTGGAGCGCGCGCGGCAGCTAATCGATATTCTCGGACATGAGCCAGCGACACCTGAGGAAGCCCGAGATATCCTTGGGCTGCCTGCCAAATGAGCGACCGCTGCCGAGACGAAGATTCGATCCTTGGCAGTTTCACGAAAAGGCAGGGGGGAGAAACGGTCTTGGCTTCGCCTACGAAGAGATTGCCCGGCTCAACGTGATGTGGGGCATCAATCGGGCGCGAACGAAATTCCGTAGCGAATCCAGCCTTCCCTATCGTCGCAGGGCGGTCCGGGGAAAGTTATGCATGGGTGAAGCACATCTGGTTTGGCGAGGAATGGGTTTTCGTTGACTTGGGTTGAAGGGCGGCGGTTTGTCGATCGCTGCGATGTTGCGGCGCTCGAAGAGACATCGGACGACCAAGTCAGTGAACCTGAGAATGGGCACGGCGATGCGGCAGGCGCGGGCGGCGATGCGCAGCAGCGCATAGGCGATCATGGCGGCGAAGAGCTGCAGGCGGATGGCATTGTCGTTGGTGGCGAGGAACTTGCGGATCTTCAGATTGCTTGATCCAGCGGAAATA
>NZ_RZRY01001379.1:0-732 GCF_003998035.1 Mesorhizobium sp. M2A.F.Ca.ET.039.01.1.1
GGCAAGCGCGCCGGTCGCGGCGCCGTCGTCAATTCTCTGGCTCAAAGTCCCCTTCGTGCCTTGGTCCTTTGCCCTTGGCAGGGGCATTCCGATCTGGCGATTGATCACCTCGGCGACGAAGCGGACGGTTTCCGGGAATGGCGGCACGCCCCCGTACTTCTGGACGTTGGTCTCGCCCGCATTGTAGGCAGCCGCGACGATCAGCGGATTCCGGTAGGTCTCGAACAGCGACTTCAACAACCTGACCCCACCGTCGATGTTCTCAGCGGGATCGCAAATGTCGGAGACCCCGAGAAAATCTGCGGTCGGAGGCATGAGCTGCATCGGCCCGCGAGCGCCCTTGGGCGAATTGCGATCGCGATCCAGACGGCTCTCGGCCGTCGAAACAGCGAGCGCGAAAGCGGGATCGACCCGGTACTTTTGTGCCGCCTCGACCACCAGACGAGCAATTTCCGCTGCCGTTAGAGGTGATGGCCCACATGGCAATGCAGTCTTGATTGTAGAAAGGTCAAATTGACTCTGCCGGCCAGGGCCATCATTGGCAGACTCGACGGTGCTTGCTCTTTTCGCATCGACGTCGCCAAGTGGACCATCCGCCGTTTGAAGCTTGCCGTCTGCGGAAACAACGTATTGCCGGGCACCATCGAGCCAACGATTGCGAAAGACGCTGTCCACTGCGTCGGAATCGGTCTCTGGACCCGCAGTTTGAGTGGAAGTGACGGTGGATTGCGC
>NZ_RZRY01000137.1:0-11953 GCF_003998035.1 Mesorhizobium sp. M2A.F.Ca.ET.039.01.1.1
GTTCGACGGCAGCGCCTATACGCATATGTCGATCAATGGCGATTTCGGCGAGGATGGCGACGCCTTGACCGCGGCGGTGCTGGCCTTCCTGAAGGCGACGGTGGCCTGATTACCAGCGCGTCTTCTCGCCGGGTGCGGCCGGCTCGATCGCCAGCGCGTGCACGCCTGCCTTCAGTTCGTCGGCAAGCAGTTGGTTGACGGCGCGGTGGCGGTCGATGCGGCTCATGCCGGCAAAACTCGGCGAGACAATGCGGACGCGGAAATGTGTCTCGCCGGTGCCGTCGAACGTCCCGTGATGGCCGGACTCGACATGGTGATGGCCTGCATGAAGGTGGCTTTCATTGATGACGGCGAGCCGTTCGGGCGAAAATGCCGCTTTCAGCTTGTCTTCCATCTTGGCCTGTATGGACATCAGGGCTTCCCTTCACCACATATGCGGCACAGCCGCAAAATCTTGTATTTCGACCGCTTTTAAGCCGCGATTCAGCGGTTAGGGCGATCATCGGCGAAATGTCAATTCTTGTTTCGCACATGCGAACAGCCCATAAATGGGTGAGATGAAAGCGTATCCCAAATATTTCGAGAAAATCCGGATCCGGCCGGAAAAGGACGCGGAGCTGAAGTCGCGCGCGCCGGTCTGCCAGTGGGACGGCTGCAACGAGGCCGGCACGCACCGGGCGCCGGTCGGGCGGCTCAAGGAGGGCGAGTATTTCCGCTTCTGCTTCGATCATGTGCGCGAATACAACAAGGGCTTCAACTACTTCTCCGGCGTGTCGGACAGCGAGATCGCCCGCTTCCAGAAAGAGGCGCTGACCGGTCACAGGCCGACCTGGCGCATGGGCGCCAATGGCGGCGGGACGCGCTCGGCGCCGGATTTCGCGCAGCAGCGCTCGGGACGCGCCGGCTACTACAACCGCATGCGCGACCCGTTCAACCTGTTCGGCTCAGGCGCGCGCGAGCCGCGCGAACGCAAGGCAAAACCGCTTGAGGCCAAGGCGCTGGAAACGCTTGGCCTTGATACAAAGGCGACTGGTCAGGACATCAAGGCGCGTTATAAGGAACTGGTTAAGCGCCACCATCCGGATGCGAATGGCGGAGACAGAGGTTCGGAAGACCGGTTCCGCGATGTGCTGCAGGCCTATCGCGTGCTCAAGCAGGCAGGATTGTGCTGAGCGGCCCTACGGTCCCAAGTCTTTTCCAACTTTCATAACGTTGGAAAAGGCTCTAAGACCGCCCCCGGACAAAATCGATTGCCGGCGAAACGCGGCGTTTCGCCCGTGGAGACGTTGATAGAGATGAACAAGGTCGATCGCGACATCGCCAACCTGCCCGACACGACGGTGTCGGTGAAGGAGAAATTCGGTTTCGAGTCCAAGATGGTCGTTCCCGCCTATTCGGCGGCGACAGAGCATGTCCCGGACATCGACCCGGACTATCTGTTCGACAAGGCGACGACATTGGCGATCCTCGCCGGCTTTGCTTACAACCGCCGCGTGATGGTGTCGGGCTATCACGGCACCGGCAAGTCGACGCATATCGAGCAGGTGGCGGCGCGGCTCAACTGGCCCTGCGTGCGCGTCAACCTCGACAGCCATGTCAGCCGTATCGACCTCGTCGGCAAGGACGCCATCGTGGTCAAGGAAGGCCTGCAGGTCACCGAGTTCCGCGACGGCATCCTGCCCTGGGCCTATCAGCACAATGTCGCGCTCTGCTTCGACGAGTATGACGCCGGGCGACCGGACGTGATGTTCGTTATCCAGCGCGTGCTGGAATCGTCGGGGCGGCTCACTCTGCTCGACCAGAGCCGCGTCATCCGCCCACATCCGGCTTTCCGGCTGTTCGCCACCGCCAACACGGTCGGTCTCGGCGACACCACCGGCCTCTATCACGGCACGCAGCAGATCAACCAGGCGCAGATGGACCGCTGGTCGATCGTCACCACGCTCAACTACCTGCCGCACGACAATGAGGTGAACATCGTGCTGGCCAAGGCCAAGCACTACCGCGACAACAAGGGCAGGGACATCGTCAACAAGATGGTGCGCGTCGCCGACATGACGCGCTCGGCCTTCATCAATGGCGACCTGTCGACCGTGATGAGCCCGCGCACCGTCATCACCTGGGCCGAGAACGCCGAGATCTTCGGCGATATCGGCATGGCGTTCCGGCTGACCTTCCTCAACAAATGCGACGAGCTGGAGCGTTCGGTGGTGGCCGAGTTCTACCAGCGCGCCTTCGGCGAGGACCTGCCGGAGAGCGCTGCCAACGTGGTGCTGGGCTAGGCGCGCAGCTGAAAGGCCTCCGGCCGTTCAGCACGAAAACGCGCAGGGAATGATCAATGGCGGGTCCGGGCGACAACACGCGCAACAAGCCGAAGAACGGGTCTGAAGCGGACAGCTTCAAGCGCGCCGTGACGGTCTGCATGCGCGCCGTCGCCGGCGACAAGGATCTCGAGGTCGGCTTCGCCAAGGACCGGCCGGCGCTGGCCGGCAACCGAGCCCGGCTGCCCGAGCTGCCGAAGAAGGCCTCCCGCAACGACATCGCGATCACCCGCGGCATCGGCGATTCCATGGCGCTGAAGCGCGCCTGCCACGATCAGCGCATCCACAACAAGCTGGCGCCGGAAGGCAAGCTGGCGCGGTCCATCTTCGACGCCGTCGAGCAGGCGCGCGTCGAGGCGATCGGCAGCCGCGCCATGCAGGGCGTGGCCGACAATATCGGCTCGATGCTCGAGGACAAATACGCCAAGGCCAACCTCGTCGACGTCAGGGACAAGGCCGACGCGCCGCTGGAGGAAGCGATCGCGCTGATCGTGCGCGAAAAACTCACCGGCCGCGCGATCCCGAAGAGCGCCGAGCGGCTCGTCGATCTCTGGCGCCCCTGGGTCGAGGAAAAGGCGGGCGGCGACCTCGACGGCCTGTCGGCCAAGCTGGAGGACCAGCAGGCCTTTGCCCGCGTCGTGCGCGACATGCTGGTTTCCATGGAGATGGCCGAGGAACTCGGCGACGACCAGGTAACCGACGACTCCGAGGAAAACGAAGAGAACGAGCAGCAGGGAGACGAACAGAGCGAGGAAGGCGGCGAGGAGGATTCAGGCTCCGAGCAGTCGCAGTCGGAAGAGGCCGAAGCTTCAGCCGACGAGGAAGAGTCGGCCGAGACGGAAGCGACCGACGCCACATCGGACGACCTCTCGGACGAGGACGATTCCGACGCTGAGACGCCCGGCGAGGCCAAGCGCAACGACAACCCGTTCCTCAACCTGCCGAAGGAGATCGACTACAAGGTCTTCACCACCGCCTTCGACGAGACGGTGGGGGCCGAGGACCTTTGCGAGGAAGAGGAGCTCGACCGGCTGCGCGCCTTCCTTGACAAGCAGCTTGCCAACCTGTCCGGCGTTGTCGGGCGGTTGGCCAACCGGCTGCAGCGCCGGCTGATGGCGCAGCAGAACCGCTCCTGGGATTTCGATCTTGAGGAAGGCTATCTCGATCCGGCGCGCCTCGTGCGTGTCGTCATCGATCCGATGCAGCCGCTGTCCTTCAAGCAGGAGCGCGACACCAAGTTCCGTGACACGGTGGTGTCGCTGGTGCTCGACAATTCGGGTTCGATGCGCGGCCGGCCGATCACCGTCGCGGCGACCTGCGCCGACATCCTGGCGCGCACGCTGGAGCGCTGCGGCGTCTCGGTCGAGATCCTCGGCTTCACCACCCGCGCTTGGAAGGGCGGGCAAGCGCGCGAGAAATGGCTGAAGGACGGCAAGCCGCCGAATCCCGGCCGGCTTAACGACCTGCGCCACATCATCTACAAGTCCGCCGATCATCCATGGCGGCGCGCCCGGCGCAATCTCGGGCTGATGATGCGTGAGGGCCTGCTCAAGGAAAACATCGACGGCGAGGCGCTGCTTTGGGCGCATAACCGGCTGATCGGCCGGCCCGAGCAGCGCAAGATCCTGATGATGATCTCGGACGGCGCGCCGGTCGACGATTCCACCCTCTCGGTCAATCCGGGCAATTATCTGGAGCGGCATCTGCGGGCGGTCATCGAGCTGATCGAGACGCGTTCGCCGGTCGAGCTTTTGGCCATCGGCATCGGCCACGACGTCACGCGCTACTACCGCCGCGCCGTCACCATCGTCGACGCCGAGGAACTGGCCGGGGCCATGACCGAGCAGCTCGCCTCGCTGTTCGGCGAGGAAAGCGCGCGCGACACGCGCCGCGGCGGGTTGCGGCGCGCCGGATGATGTTTTCGGGGCGGCGTGCGCGGCGGACGCTCTTCGCCTGCGTGCTGATCTGCGCCTCGCCGGCCATTGCCGCCCAGAGAGCTCCCGTCGAGACCGTCGAGATTTCAGCGCGGCCGATCACCCAGTTCCAAATCGGCCATGACGAGACGCGGTTCGGGCCGTTCGAATTCGTCGGCGGGCTGGAGATGACCTCGCCGGCGCGCGATTTCGGCGCGCTGTCGGCGCTTCGTTTCTTGAAGCCGGGCAGCGACTTCATCGGGGTCGCCGACACCGGCTTCTGGTTCTTCGGCACGATCGCGCATGACGCCGGCAAGCGACCCTCGGGTGTCAAGAATTTCCGCATGCAGCAGATGGTCGACGCTTCGGGGCGGCCGATCGACCGGAAATGGAAGGTCGACGCGGAAGGGCTCGCGGTGAAGGACGGCATCGCAACCGTCGGCTTCGAGCGCGACCAGCGCGTCGCCCAGTTCAAGATCGACCCCGACAATATGAAAGCGCCGATCCGGCAGCTCGACTATCTGGTTCCCGCCCACGAGTTGCGCCAGAACCGCGGCTTCGAGACCGTCGCCCATGCCAACCCTTACGGTCAGCATGCGGGCGGGCTGGTCGTGGTTCGGAGAGGAGCCTCGACAAGGCGGGCAACGTCTACGCCGCCATTATCGAAGGGCCGCACAAAGGCGTCTTCACCATCAAGCGCAATGGCGATTTCGACATAACCGACGGAGCCTTCCTGCCGGACGGCGACCTGCTGCTTCTGGAACGCAGTTTCTCGATCGCGCGCGGGGTGAAGATGCGGCTGCGGCGCATCTATGGCGAGAGCGTCGAGAAGGGCGCGGTCGCCGACGGGCCAGTGCTGATGGAGGCCGATCTGGGCTACCAGATCGACAATATGGAAGGGCTCGACGTCTGGACCCGCGACGATGGCGCGCTGATGGTGTCGCTGGTATCCGACGACAACCATTCGATCCTGCAGCGCAACCTCTATTTGGAATTCATCCTGCATCAGGACTGAACAAGACACGAGCGCTGGGAGATTACCGGCCGACGTGGCGGACTTCGTTCATCGCGAAATTGGCGGCGCGCTTGCTCCGGTTGCGGATCTTGAGTGTCGCTGTGTTGTCGACGAAATAGGTGTGAAGGATGCTGTCGCGGGTGCGGACTTCCGGCCCGACAGTGTCGACCGCGTGCCAGGTGTCGGTGCCGACCGCAAAGGCGTAGCCCGTGTTCGGCGAAAACGACATCCGGTGCGAATTCTCGAAACGCCCGTCCGGCATGCGCTCGGCGAAGCGGGTGCCGATATGGTTGATCGAGTCGTCCTCCGGCAAATAGAACTGGACCGTGATGCCCTTCCATTTCGTGTCGGTGTGGAAGCCAATCTTGTAGCCCGCCACGTCTCGCGTCAGCATCGGCACCGGATACATGCCGACCTTCATGAAATCCGAGCCGAACCGGCGCTCCAGGCCCGGGGCAAGGCGGCGCATGAAGGCATCCTTCAGTTCCGGCGCGTGCAATGCCTTGCCGACCAAGGCCCAGACGGCCCGTTTCTCAGCTGGCAGATGGCGGATATATTCGGGATAAAGGTCGATCTTGATCCGCGTCGCGGTGCCGTCGGCCTTGATGTTCACATTGTGGCGGCCCTTGAGCGCGCGATATTCGCGCGCCTCCGGCATGGCTGCGCGCATGCGCTGGTAGAGGTCCGCCGGAAAGATATCCGTCATCTCAAGATGCCAGAACGGCTTTTCCACGAAGGTGGCGCGGTTCACCGCCTCCACCATGTGGGAGACAACATGCTGCAGCGTTTGTCTGGCTGATGCTGGCGCCGCCGCGCCGTCTATGACCGACATGGATAACCTTCCCCAATCCGAAGAACCCCGAACCCAAATTTCTTGAATAGATATATCGCCGACCGTGCGGAATGCTAACCAAAGCACAGGCTGGATTGCAATGATCCACGGACTGACTTCAATCGCGGCTTCCAATCACGAGGTGATGTTGCATCGGCGCAAAGCAAGGGCGTTGCGAGGCACCCGGCGACGGTGCTGATTTGGCCGCAAGCCGATATTCAACGGACCTTGTAGATCTCGATCGGCTTGCCCGCGGTCGACTGGTCCAGTTCAAGCCATGCCGGCAGGTCGCCCCGCAGCAATGCCGCGGCAAGGCCCTTGGGCGCGTCCAAGCCCAGCGATATCTCTTCCGTGTTGCCTCGACAGATCGCGACCAATGCCACCTGCTCGCGCTGGATGACGGCGCGGGCTGCTTCCGGCGTTCCCATGAAAGCATCGAGCATGGCGAGATTGCCGGCGACATTGCGGTGGTAAGGGCCAGCCAGCGCCCGGTGTTCGGTGAACATCAATATCCCCGAGCCGAGATTGGACGAAGCAAGCACCGTCGTCGCCGGCATGACGGCCAGATCGAGGAAGTCGGCCGGCTTGCCGCAGGTCAAGGCATGGTCGGGATCGGAATTCACCCGCTGCGGTGCCTTCTGGACCACGGATTGCGCCGCCACCGCTACCCCGGCCCAGGTCGCATTGAGCGAGACCAGCCACGCCATGACGATGGCGGTGGAGATCCGCCAAGAGGGCGCGGCGCTGGCCCTGAGGCGGATTTGCGTGATCCAGGCCGAGAGCGGCAGCACGGCGAAGGCGACGGAAAAGGTCGAGCCGCGCACCTGCCAGAGGCTGACGCCGAAGGCGACGACAAGCAGGATGGCGGCAAGCATCTCCTCGCGGCGCAGGCGACGGCTTCGCAGCTGAAAGCCGATCAGAAGGATCGCGATGAAGGGCGTCACATAGCGCGCCGCCATCAGCTTGGGCTGGTGGATGGCGACGCTCCAGAAGGGCTGCGCTTCGACCACGTCGGCCAGCCAAAAGGTGCGGATGCGCTCGTCCATGCCCGCATAGGGCGATGCCAGGCATTGCGGGAAGGCCGCTATCACAGTCACCGCGACCACCGCGGCCAGCGCCAGCATCGAAACGAACCGTGCCCGAACCGTCGATGCGGTCAATGTCGAGGCGATCGCGAGGCCAAATCCGGAAAGCGCCGCTACGGCGAACTGGAAGGATGAGAAGGCGTCGCATTGGGCGACGCGCCAGTCGGAAGGCCGGATGGTCGCCACGAAGACCAGCAAGGCGACACCGGCAAATCCAAGGCCGAAGCCTCGCGCGGTGGCGTGCTCCTTATCGTCGAGGATGAACAGGACCGCAGCGCAGATGCCGAGCGTCGCCACATAGGGAGCGGTTTCCATGCCGACAGCGAGCGTCAGGCCGGCGCAAATGCCCGACAGCAGGGCGGCAGGCCGCCAGAAGGGCGCTTCCATCAGAAGCCAAAGGCTGGCCGCCGTCAGCAGCAGCTGGACATTGTGGTGATCGATCACGCCGGGGCTGTAGACCATCAGGAAGAAAAGCGCGGCCGTCGACAGGATGAGCGATGGCATCGCGACGTCGGCGCCGGCGAAGCGCCGCGAGGCGCGCATGAGCACGAATATGGTCAGTCCGTAGAGCGTGGTCGGCCAGATGATCCGCGCTGCCCGTTCGGCGGTGGCGGCGCCGGCGCCCAGCGCGTCGAAGACCATGACAAGCAATGCGAGCGGCGCGTCCACCAGCCGGGACCAGTGCATGACGAAACCGCCTGCCGTGCCCATCCTGTATTGATGGAGATCGAACCAGCCCTGCCCGGCGAGCAGGTCGCGGACCTCGACCAGCCGCAGCATGCTGTCATTGTCCGCGCCATTATTCGCAAGGGTTGGGAAGCCGGAAACCGCGTTGACGGTCAACACCACCAGCGTGGCGCATGCCGCAAGCAGGAGATGATTTTTCCAACCGGTGCCTTGCACGGTCATGGTGGTTGCGAAGCCTTGGAGAATTTTCGCGATCCTGCACGATCGGCCGTAACAAAGCGTAAATCCGCCGCAGCTGTGACGGAAAGCGTCAGGGCCGGTTGGTCGCAACCCAGATAACATGGCGGGCGCCGCGCTTGCCGTGGGCGCGCGTGTTGACCTCTTCGACCGCGAAGCCTGCCTGCTTCAGCCGCCAGGTGAAGCCGCCGTCCGGTCCCTGCGACCAGACCGCCAGCACGCCGCCTGGCTTCAAGGCGGCGCTAGCGGCAGCCAGCCCGGCCGCGTCATAGAGCGAGTCATTGCCCTTGTAGACGATGCCCTCGGGACCATTGTCGACGTCGAGCAGGATGGCGTCCCAAGCGGCTTTCCGCACCCTTATCAGCTGACCGACATCAGCCTCGCGAATGCTGACTCGAGGATCCTCGAGGCAGCCGCCGAAGATCGTCGACATCGGCCCACGCGCCCAGCCAACGACCGCGGGGACAAGCTCGGCGACAGTGACGGCGGCATCGCCATCGAGCGCGGCGAGAGCGGCGCGCAAGGTGAAGCCCATGCCGAGCCCGCCGATGAGGATCTCCGGCCGCTTGCGGCCGGCGATCCGCTCGCAGGAAAGCCTGGCGAGCGCCTCCTCGGAGCCGCTGAGGCGGCTGTTCATCAGCTCGTTGGTGCCGAGCATGATCGAGAATTCAGTGCCGCGCTGCTTCAGGCGCAGTTCCTGGCCGCCATCGGGCGTGCGGGCGGAATCAAGCTGAACCCAGGGGATCACGGCCTGTCTTTTGGCTTGAGCATGATCTTTTCCAAAAACCGAGTCCCACTTTTTGGGATCATGCTCCGACGGCGACCGCCGGCTGGCTCCAGCGCGCGGCGAGCAGCCGGTAGGGGATCAGCGCCACGACGGCGATGATGAGCTTGACCGAAAGGTCGCCAAGCGCCCAGGAGACCCAGCGCATCGTCTCGACCGGCAGCATGCCCATTAGCGGCGCGGCCTCCAGCGCGAAACTGTCATTGGGGCCGGCAAAGGCGAAGGCGGCGGAAAAGGCGACGCCGAAGAAGACGAGCGTGTCGAACACCGAGCCGACCAGCGTGCCGACGATCGGCGCGCGCCACCAGCTCTGCCGGCGCAGCTGGTTGAAGACGGTGACGTCGAGCAATTGCGCGGTGAGGAAGGCGGCGCCGGAAGCGGCCGCGATGCGCACCAACCGATCGGCGGCGGTCTCGAACTCGATCAGGCCATGACGGAACAGGAAGGGCGGGACCAGGATCGAGCAGGTCACCGCAGTCATGAAACCCACGAACACCACCTTGCGCGCCACGGCCGGGCCGTAGCGGCGGTTGGCTAGGTCGGTGACCAGGAAGGAGAAGGGATAGGTGAAGGCGCCCCAGGTCAGCAGGTCTGCCAGCGACAGGCCGCCGACCTGGCCCTGCATCGGGAACTGCACGAGGATATTCGACGCCACGACGACAAGCGCCATGGCGGCCACGAAGGGCAGGTATCGCGTCAGGAAATTCATTTTTTTATCCTGGGTAATGGAACCAGCCGAGCGTCAAGGCGACGCTCGCTCATATCCGAGCACCGGTCTGGCCGGTGCCCGAGGCGGTCGTCGTGCCCGAAAGCTACTTAAGCGGCGGACTGCTCGGCAAGCTTCTTGGCGATCTGCTTCTTCAGCAGACGAGCGCGCTGCGACAATTCCTTGACGTCCGCCTTCACCAGGAAGGCGTCGAGGCCACCGCGATGCTCGACCGAACGCAGCGCGTTGGCCGAAATGCGCAGCCGAACGTTCTGGTTCAGCGCTTCGGAAATCAGCGTCACATTGACCAGGTTCGGCAGGAAGCGACGCTTGGTCTTGTTGTTGGCGTGGCTCACATTGTTGCCGGTCTGGACTGCCTTGGCAGTGAGTTCGCAGGTGCGGGACATTTGTCTAACCTTCAGTTTCTAAACCTGCCAAACCATTCTGCCCGCGCCAGGCGGCGCGCGGTCTCAGTCAGGCGGCCTTTGGAAAAGTTGGCGTTCCATAGTGGCATTTCGCCATTGCGTCAAGCTCCGGCACGTCGCCTGCCGTCGGGCGCGCTCCATATAAAGGCCGGATTTCATACTATAAGCCGTTCGCGAAGGGACACGCCAGGCTGGAGCCGTTGCGTTCTGGCCGAACCGCCAGGGATTCGCCAGCCGCCATGCTCCGTCCATCTCATGCATTCGCCACCCTTCTTGCCCTTGCCGTGCCGGCAACAAGCTTCGCCGCCCCCTCGCCACAGTCCTTCAAGGGCGAATATACGGTGTCCTACCTCGGCCTTTCGATCGCCAGGGCCACCTTTTCCAGCCGCTATGTGGGCGATACCTACGCCATCAACGGCACTGTCTCCGCCGCCGGGCTCGGCAGGCTGTTCGACGACACGAAAGGCACGATTTCGTCGAAAGGCATCATTTCCGACAAGCGGATGACGCCGCAGGTGTTCAGGGCCGATTATACGTCCGGTAAGAAGTCCTCCATGGTCGACATCCGCTTCAGCAACGGGGCGGTCTCCTCCACGCAAGTCGTTCCCGCTCCAGGCAAGCGCGATCCGAAGAGCTGGGTGCCGATCGGCGACGGAGACCTGAAATCGGTGCTCGATCCGATGGCCGCGACCGTCATCCATGCCCGACAGCCTGGACAAGGTCTGCGGACGCACGGTCAAGTTCTATGATGGCGAGATGCGCGCCGACCTGACACTGACCTATGCCTCCAGGGGCTCGATCGCGGTGCCGGGCTACAAGGGCGACACGGTGACCTGCAAGATGGGATTCGAGCCGGTGGCGGGCTATCGCAAGGGACGCAAGGCACTGAACTACCTCAAGAACAAGAGCCGCATGCTGGTGACGTTTGCACCGGTCGGTCAATCCGGCGTATATGCCCCGATCCGCGCCACGGTCGGGACCCAGATCGGTCCGCTGACCATCAGCGCCGGACGGTTCGAAGCGGTAAATTAACTCAGTTTTACGCAATTCCGGACGGAAAACCGCAAGGCACTTTTCCTGGAATTGCTAGAGGCGCCGCCGCGCGCCGGCGGGGGAGATATGGGGCGCGCAACATTGATCGGGTTTTCGGCGGTCGCCATGTGGGCGCTGTTGGCGCTGCTCACCGACGCCTCGGGGCAGGTGCCGCCATTCCTGCTGTCGGCCATCACCTTCGCCATCGGCACCTGCGTCGGGCTGGCGGCCCGGCTAGTGATGCCGGCGCCCGACCGCAGTGAGAAGATCCCGCCACAGGTCTGGGTGATCGGCATAGCTGGCCTGTTCGGCTACCATTTCTTCTACTTCACGGCGCTGCGCAACGCGCCGGCGGTCGAGGCGAGCCTGATCGCCTATCTGTGGCCGCTGCTGATCGTGCTGGGTTCCGCGCTGATGCCGGGCGAGCGGCTGGCCTGGAACCATGTCGTCGGCGCGCTGCTCGGCCTTGCCGGTACCTTCCTGATCGTCACCAAGGGCGGCGGGCTGGCCTTCGATGCGCGCTATGCCTTCGGCTACGCGATGGCCGCCGTCTGCGCGCTGCTGTGGTCGTCCTATTCGCTTCTGTCGCGGCGCTTCCCATCGGTGCCGACCTCCATCGTCACCTGGTTCTGTTTGGCGACGTCGGTGCTGTCGCTGGTCTGCCATTTTCTGCTTGAGGAGACCGTGCTGCCCGACGGCCCCGGACAGTGGCTGGCCGTCATCGGGCTCGGCCTGATGCCGGTTGGCGCGGCCTTCTATGCCTGGGACATCGGCGTCAAGCGCGGCAACATACAGGTCCTGGGCGCCGCGAGCTATGCCGCGCCGCTGTTGTCGACGCTGGTGCTGATCGCCGCCGGCGTCGCCGAGCCGTCGCTGCGCATCCTCGCGGCCTGCCTGCTCATCACCGGGGGTGCTG
>NZ_RZRY01001380.1:0-728 GCF_003998035.1 Mesorhizobium sp. M2A.F.Ca.ET.039.01.1.1
CCGTCGAGGTGACGGCGTAGGCGTGCCTCAGATGATCAAGTGGTGGGACGAGAATGTCTGCCATCATTCGCCTCTCGGATACCGTTTGCTCTCTTCGAGATTGTCGAGGTTCATGTGGTTGCGCATGTAGCGTTCCGACGCCTTCTGCAGCGGCTGGAACTCCCAGGGGTAGTAAGCGCCGTTGCGCAGCGCCGGGTAGACGACCCAGCGGCGCGCCTGGCTTTCACGGACTGCGGCGTCGAAGCCTGCCATGTCCCAGCGCGCGCGGACCTTTTCCATGAAGGCCGAGACCAGATCGGCGTAGGCCGGGTTGGTCGCGAGATTGTCGAGCTCGCGCGGATCGGCGACGAGATCGAAGAGCTGCGGCGGATCGAGCTCGCAATGGACGAATTTGTATTTGCCCTCGCGGATCGCCACCATCGGCGCGTAGGAGCCTTCAGCCGCATATTCCATCAGCACCGGCGCCGAGCGCTCCTTGCCGGCGGCAAGCGGCAGCAGCGACAGGCCGTCCGTCCACGGCGCGATCCCGCTCATGTCGATGCCGGCGAGGTCGCAGAGCGTCGGCGCCACGTCGAGATTGGAGGCAGGCGTCTCGATCAGTCCGGCCTTGATGCCTTTGCCGGACATCATCAAAGGCACCCGCGCCGCCCCTTCGTAGAAGCACATCTTGAACCACAGGCCGCGCTCGCCCAGCATGTCGCCATGGTCGGAGCAGAACAGAATGATCG
>NZ_RZRY01001381.1:0-727 GCF_003998035.1 Mesorhizobium sp. M2A.F.Ca.ET.039.01.1.1
GGTCGAACGGCCAGGCGGAGCCCGCAAACCCTCAGGCGGCGATCTGGCTTGGCGATTTCAACATGGAGCCGGGCAGCGCCGAATACCGGCGTATTACCGGCAGCATGCCGTATCATCCCGGCGCGGCCTATATCGACGGCTTCGTCGATGCCGCCGCCGTCGCCAGCGAGCCTGGGCCGGATTTCCACACGCATGAAAAGATCATCGACGGCAGGCTGGCGAAACGCCGGCTCGACCATTGCTTCGTCGGCGGCATGCTGGCCAGGCGCGTCCGTTCGGTGACAGCGGATATCGGCGCGGTGGCATCAGACCATTTTCCGCTAAGGGTCGAGATCGACCTGGAAACGCCGGGCATCGGCTCAAGTCTGGCGGGCAGGTGAGGCGGGCATGACGCTGTTCGTCTTCCTGGCTGTGCTCTCGGCGGCAGCCATGCACGCGATCTGGAACGCGCTGGTCAAGGTGCATCTCGACCGCTTCCTGTCGATCACGCTGATGACGCTCGGCATGGGCGCCGCGGCGCTCGTGGTGCTGCCCTTTGTCGAGATGCCGAAGGCCGAGGTCTGGCCATTCATCCTCGCCTCGGTCTTCTTCCACATGGGCTACCGGACATTCCTGATCGGCGCTTACAAGGCCGGCGATTTCGCCCAGACCTATCCGCTGGCGCGCGGCACCGCGCCGCTGCTCTCGGCGCTGGGCGGCATTGTGTTGGTCGGGGAGGTGCCTGCGC
>NZ_RZRY01001382.1:0-727 GCF_003998035.1 Mesorhizobium sp. M2A.F.Ca.ET.039.01.1.1
ATGCCAAAGCCAGCGAGGATACTCTCCCGGTCTTTGCGACCGAGAACATAGTCGAGCCCATCGAGCATGGCCGCCGTGACGGCATCGGGATTGTTGATCGGGTCGAGCTGTTTTGCCGCGATCCGCGCGTTAAGGCCTTCGGCCACCATTGTGCCGACGCGCAGGTCGCCGCTGTAATTTATCACCTGCAGCAGAATCGCCGTTTGCGGAGCATAGGCAACAAGCCGCCCGACCGTCCGCAGAACGGCGCCCAAATCATTCTTGCGGTCGATCGCCTGGACTTCCGCCGGCTGTTTGGAAATATCGAAGGAAGGACGAAGATCGGCCGCGTGGAGCGCATTGCGTATGAACTGCGCGCGGTCGTCCTTTTTGGGAAGCACCGTGGCCGGAAGGCGATCGAGGGCACGAAGTCAGCAAGATTGTCCTCGAACGCCCGCACATCGAGGGCCAGCCGCCAAATTCCTGCATCTTCCGCTCTCTTGGCAAAACGCGACTTCGCCTCGTCATCAAGGTCGGCCAGTGCCTGCGCAATCCCCGCCGCGCCGACCGATGCGTTGTTGGCATCGGATGCCTGCCAGCGCGCCAGTTCGCCCAGCAGCCAGTCGCCGCCATCTTCGGTGACCAGCGCGCGCCAGGCAGATTGGCCAAGCTGGGCACAATGGACTGTGCCTTGGGCAGCGGTTGCATACCGGCAATCATCGCCGCCCGATCCGGCGTTGTTGCATAG
>NZ_RZRY01001383.1:0-720 GCF_003998035.1 Mesorhizobium sp. M2A.F.Ca.ET.039.01.1.1
AGGGTATAGGGCGCGCAGGATCGGATGAAGATTTCCCGTATTTCGACCTGCGGGCGCCCGAGGCGCAGATAGTCGAGCAGCGCTTCCCCGACCGGCACCACCAGCGGCATGTAAGAACACGCGTTGGTCTTGGTATGACGGACGCGCAAGGAATCCGCGCGCCAGTCGATGTCGTCAAGCTGAAGCCTGCAGATTTCGCCTTCTCGCAGACCGTAGGTGGCGAGCAGCTGCAGTATCGCATAGTCGCGCAGCCCCCTCGGCGAGCTGTCCTTCCTGGTGACCGCCAGAACTGCGGAGATCTGGCTTCTGTCCAGGGTCGAGGGAACATCCTCGTAGGCATAGAGCATGGGACCGATGACGTGTGGGGTCAGATCGGTCGGGATGCGCCCCGTCCGATGGAGATAGCGCAGCAGTGAGCGGAGCCATGCGGCCACCCTCGCGAGCGATATTCGCCGCAGGCCGCGGGTTCGCATGTCCATGTAGAGATCGATGTCCCGGACGCTCAATGCCCAGAGACCGGGGGCCTTACCGTGACCGGACTGCCATTCCAAAAAGCGCCGCGCCTCCCGCAGGAGCGCGTCGATGGTTGCATCTGCCAGACCGCGCTCGTCGCGCAACCAGGCCTCGTATTCGTAGCAGATCGTATGCCGAAGCATCGCATCCGGCTCGATTTCGGCGGCAGGTGGCCATTCGCACTGGGCAAGCCGCAGCAACTTACAG
>NZ_RZRY01001384.1:0-712 GCF_003998035.1 Mesorhizobium sp. M2A.F.Ca.ET.039.01.1.1
AGACGCCTATGTGGCGCGCATCGAGGCCGGGCTGAAGCGGATCGACGCCGCCTACGCGCCCTATGTCTACGGCCATCTCGCCGACGGCAATCTGCACATCTCGATCAATTGCGACGGCCCGCTTCCGCATGAGCGGCACGCGGCGATCGAGGACGTGCTTTACCAGGGCCTGCGCGAAGCCGGCGGCTCGTTCTCGGCCGAGCATGGCGTCGGGCTGGAGAAGCGCGAGGCGTATGAGCGCTACGCCGACCCAGTGAAGCGGGATTTGGCGAAGGCGATCAAGGCGCTGATCGATCCGGGTCATGTGATGAATCCGGGGAAGGTCGTGGGGTGAGATCGGTGGGCTAGCCTTGAGATGCGGGCGGGAGAGCGCCCCCTCTGGCCTGCCGGCTTTCGTCGCTCGAAAGCAATCAGGACAGAGGGGTGTGGCGGAACGCGGCGCTGCCCTCTTTTCTTGGCCCCCACGAATGTGGCCAGGGGATGCACACATCTTCTGTGACGGGCGTGACTGATCAGGCCTCGGCTCGATTGCCAGGTGGTTCCCCCAATCCGTCGCTGCTTCGCAGCGCCACCTTTCCCCTCCTCCGGAGGGAAAGGAGGGGAGCGTTGCTGGACGAGCGTTGACGGCAAAAAGCTTGGCGCCTTCCTCTACCCCGTCGATCGGGGGAGAGGAGGCTCGGCGAAGCCGAAACGGAGAGGGGGAGCGCCGACG
>NZ_RZRY01001385.1:0-698 GCF_003998035.1 Mesorhizobium sp. M2A.F.Ca.ET.039.01.1.1
GGGTGGGGTCTTGAGCAGATCGACCTCGACAGGACGGGAAAATTCATCCGCATCGACGACCAGTGCCGCAGCTCGATGCGCGGCATCTTTGCCATCGGCGACGTCACCGGCGAGCCGATGCTGGCGCATCGGGCGATGGCGCAGGGCGAGATGGTGGCCGAGATCGTCGCCGGCCACAAGAGAAGCTGGGACAAGCGCGCCATTCCCGCGATCTGCTTCACCGATCCGGAGCTGGTCACCGCGGGCCTGTCACCGGAAGAGGCGAAAGCGTTCGCCGGCGAGGTCAAGATCGGCCAGTTCCCCTTCGCCGCCAACGGCCGGGCGATGACGAAACAGGGCGAGGACGGTTTCGTGCGGGTCGTGGCGCGCGCCGACAATCATCTGGTGCTCGGCATTCAGGCGGTCGGGCAAGGCGTGTCCGAACTGTCGGCGGCCTTCGGCCTGGCGCTGGAGATGGGCGCGCGGCTGGAGGATATCGCCGGCACGATCCACGCGCATCCGACGCAAGGCGAAGGTTTCCAGGAAGCGGCGCTGAAGGCGCTGGGCCACGCGCTGCATATTTGAGCTCCTTACCCTCCCCCTTGTGGGGAGGGTCGATCCGCGAAGCGGAGCGGGGTGGGGGTTCTCGTAGGGCGCTGCCCCCTCCCCGGCGCTGCGCGCCGACCCTCCCCACAAGGGGGAGGGTGGGAGACTCACCC
>NZ_RZRY01001386.1:0-695 GCF_003998035.1 Mesorhizobium sp. M2A.F.Ca.ET.039.01.1.1
GGCTGCCCGCGCTGGGTGAAATTCCAGCTCAGCGACGACAGCCGCCGCTCGATGGTCGATACCGAGTTGGGCTGCTTGTCTCCGGAGACAGACCCGGACGCGCAAGCCGTGATATAGAGGCCGACCACTCGCGGATCGGGCGAGAACGCATCGACACCCTGCCGCCGCGCCCAGGCGCAAAAACGCTTCCAGTCGGCGGCATAGGCGCGGCGGGTGTTGGCGGAGCTTGCAGCTTCGACATAGCCCCGCGCTCGATCGGCAAGCTTCTCGAGATGCGCCGGCAGGCGCGGACCATGATCCGGATGAGGTGCGGCCGCCGGCAGGGCAGGGGAGGGGGGTTCCGTGTCCTCGCCCATCGCATCAAGTCCCATGGCACGGACGATCTCGATGACGTCCGGTAGATCGTCGTCCTGCCCGGCGCCCTTGGAATTGTCGGCGGCCGTCATGATCAAAGCCTCCCGCCGAGACGAAGCGCGGCCGCGAAAGAGGCCAACGGCAAAAATAGTGACAAAGGCCGATCCTCCAGGCCCAGGGCGCCGTAGGATCGATACCATGCCGCCACACGCTCATTCTTGGCATCGATGAACATCAGGGTGCCGCCAACCTCGGCCGCTGCCCGAATGCAGCGCAACGCCGCCGCAAGCAGCAACTGGCCGCCCAGTCCCTCACCATGGGCCGACCGCGCCACGGCGAGG
>NZ_RZRY01001387.1:0-694 GCF_003998035.1 Mesorhizobium sp. M2A.F.Ca.ET.039.01.1.1
TCCCTACACCGTGGCGCTGCTGCGCTGCCTGCCGCGCGGCGGCCAGCGCAAGGACCAGGGCCGGCTCGACACCATCCCCGGCTTCCTGCCCGGCATCGGCGCCACCATCACCGGCTGCGCCTTCGCCGACCGTTGTGCGCTGGCCACCGAACGCTGCCGCGCCGAGCCGCCGCCGCTCTACGATCTCGGCGAGGGCCGGCTGTCGCGCTGCCACTACCATGACAACGCGCAGTCGTTGCCGCGTGCCACGCCCGCCGAGATTCCCGCTGTCGCGCCGAAGCAGGCGCCGCCGGTGCTGCAGGTCGAAGGGCTGAACAAGACCTATGCCAGCCACGGCCGTCCGCTGCGGGCGGTGAAGGATGTCTCGGTCAGCCTGAGACCCGGCGAGACGCTCGGCCTGGTCGGCGAATCCGGCAGCGGCAAGACGACCTTCGCGAGGCTCCTGCTCGGCCTTGTCCCGCCCGACGACGGCGGCTCGATCGAGCTGGAAGGCAAGAAGCTGGCGCCACGGCTTGCCAGCCGCTCGGAGGATCAGGTCAAGGCGGTGCAGATCGTCTTCCAAAATCCGGACTCCGCGCTCAACCGCTCGCATTCGATCCGCCATATCCTCAGCCGCGCCCTGAAACGGCTGGGCGGGCTCACCGGCAAGAAACTGGACGCGCGCCTCGAAGAGTTGGTCCGCTCGGTGCGGCTC
>NZ_RZRY01001388.1:0-693 GCF_003998035.1 Mesorhizobium sp. M2A.F.Ca.ET.039.01.1.1
GATGTGAGCGCCTCCGCCGGTCATCTCGGGACCACCGGTAAAATGTCCGGCTGTCCAATAGGCGAGCGTGATCTCCCGTCCTGATGGAGCGGTATAAAAGACACGCACCTGCCCGCTTTCGATTATGAAAATGCCCCCGTGCCGATCGCCCTGGCTGAAGATCGCCTCACCGGTCGAGAAGGCGCACCGCCGGCCGAGACCGTTGAGCCTCGCCACTTCGTCCGGGTTCAGCGTGTCCAGAAAATGCGCGCCTTCATCCAGCCCCTCGATGCTTTCGCTCAGGAAGAGTGCCTGGCCACCAGGGAGTAAAACCTGATTGGGAAGTGCTGGTCGTGGCTGCTGCCTTCGTTCGTTAGCCGCGCTTGTAGCGTTCCCTGGCAGGGTCATGATCGGTCCTCCATAAGATCAGGAGGAAACTATATAAATTCTATAGACTATAAAGAAAAATGATTGCGCATTTTGGCTGGGGCTGGAACGATTGTCTCGGTTTTGCGACCGGCGCCCCGTTGCTGGGCGATCCGTAAGCCCTTGAAATAACGATGGAAGCCTGCCTGGCCTCAACATTTTGCTCGCCTCAAGAACAGTCCGCTGGTCTGCTTGGTGGGCAAATAATTGCTTATCCCGCTAGCCAAGGCGCCTCATAAACCAGCGGGACGGCGTCAGCGTTCGTCCACCGGGTCGCCGGACCAAACA
>NZ_RZRY01001389.1:0-682 GCF_003998035.1 Mesorhizobium sp. M2A.F.Ca.ET.039.01.1.1
CTTCTCGGCAATCATGATCACTGCCGCGTTGATGTTTCCGCAGACGAGGTCGGGCATGACGGAAGCATCCACCACGCGCAGGCCATCGACGCCGCGAACTCGCAGTTGCGGATCTACGACCGAGGCCGCGTCCGCGCCCATCCGGCAGGTGCCGGCCGGATGATGCACGGTGATGGAGGTCTTGCGGATATGCTCATCGATATCGTCGTCGCTCTGGCACTTGGGACCGGGGAAGAACTCCGCCTCGATGAAGGGCTGCATGGAAGGTTGCGCCGCGAGATCCCTTGCCACCCGGAAGCCGGCCCGCAGCGATTGCCAGTCCTTCGGCGAGGCCAGGAAATTCTGGTGGATCAGGGGCGCCGCGGAAGGATCGGCCGAGGCGAGTTTCACCGCGCCGCGACTCTCGGGCTGCGTGGCCACCACGCGCGTTGCGAAACCATCGGGAAACGGTTCCTTGAATGGCCTGAAATAGGGCCATGCGGCGAGTGGAGCCGCAGTGAAGAGCAGTTGCACATCCGGCAACGGCCGCTCCGGACCGCTTTTCAGGAAGGCGACGACCCCGCCGGGCACATCGCCCGAAAAACCGCGCCCCGTAAGGTAGGTCTTGGCGAAATCCAGCCCGATGCGATCGGCGCGCATGTTGTGCAGGAACGGCCCTGGGCCGCGGCGTCGGTACATGAGA
>NZ_RZRY01000138.1:0-11946 GCF_003998035.1 Mesorhizobium sp. M2A.F.Ca.ET.039.01.1.1
CCGCCGTTCTGATCTAGAAAAGGGAACCATGTCAGACGCTTCCTTCCGCATCAGCCGCCGCGGCTTCCTCAATTTCACAGCCCTCGGCGCTGCTTCGGCTGCCCTATCCGCCTGCACCACGACCAGCGACCAAGGCCCAGCACCCATCCAGACGCCGCCGCCTCAGGCCCCTGTCGAGCCGCCGCTCGGCGACTATGAGACGATGTATGGCGCGATGTCGGACAATGGTTTTGACCTGCCGGCCATTCCGGTGAACAAGATCGATCACAGATTCCTGCGCCAGATCGTTCCCGATCCGACCGGGCAGCGCCCGGGCACCATCGTTGTCGATACCACCGGCCACTTCCTCTATCTGGTGCGCGAGGGCGGCCAGGCGATCCGCTACGGCGTCGGCCTCGGCCGCGCCGGCTTCGAATGGTCGGGCGACGCGGTCGTGCAGTGGAAGCAGAAATGGCCGAAATGGACGCCGCCGGACGAGATGGTCGCGCGCCAGCCGGAGCTGACGCAATACAGCGCCAAGAATGGCGGCATGCCCGGCGGACTGAAGAACCCGCTCGGCGCGCGTGCGCTTTATCTCTTCCAGGGCAACCAGGACACGCTCTACCGCCTGCACGGTTCGCCCGAATGGTGGTCGATCGGCAAGTCGGTGTCGTCGGGCTGCGTGCGCCTGATCAACCAGGACATCATCGACCTTTACGACCGTGTGCCCACGAAGACCCCGGTCGTCGTGACGGCCAATATCGGCGCGCCGGAAGAGGACATGCCGGATCGCCAGGCGATACCGATCGACAATGGCGTGCCGACGGGCTCGATCCTACTCGGCCCGGTGAAGCGGCTCACCAACGAGATTTTCTAACGACGTCGATCCATCAGCGGTGCTTGGCCAATATGGCGGCCGGCACCGCGGCCTGGCGCCGGGACGAAAATCGGTTATCAGCCCCGGGCCTCCAGCCAGACTGGACCAAACAAAACTTCCGCGACGGGATGTTCTAAGCGGGCCGGACTTCAGGCATTTTATGCCCGCAAGGAGTTTCGCCATGTACATCCCGCCCGCCTTCCGTGACGAAGACAAGGAAAGCCTCAAGGCGACGATCCGCGCCGCGCGGCTGGCGACGCTGGTCACCGCCACGGCGGAAGGGCCGCTGGCGACGCCGCTGCCGCTTTTCCTCGATGACAGCGAAGGCGAGCACGGCGTCATCTACGGGCATGTCGCGAAGGCAAACCCGCACTGGCGCGTGCCGGCCCTGGGCGACGGCCTGGCGATCTTCATGGGACCGGACGCCTATGTGACGCCGGCCTGGTACCAGACCAAGCAGGAGACCGGGAAGGTGGTGCCGACCTGGAACTATATCGCCGTCCACGCCCATGGGCCGATCGAATTCTTCGAGGACGCCGACCGGCTGCTCGAGGTGGTGACCCGCCTGACCAATTTGCATGAAGGCGAGCGCGCCGCCCCCTGGGCTGTGTCGGACGCGCCTGCGGATTTCATCCAGTCGCAGTTGAAGGGCATAGTCGGCCTGCGCATGCCGATCACGAAGCTCGAAGGCAAGCGCAAGATGAGCCAGAACCGCAACGCAGCCGATCGCGCCGGCGTGCTTGCCGGCCTGGCGGCGAGCGAGCGGCCGTCCGACCGCGAGGTCGCGCCGCTCATCCCGCTGTGAACCGCGCGACCGGCTTGGCCCGACGAACTGATCGGCTGATTGGTTAGCTTCGCAATGCCTGGCCGATGGCATCGCCGAGACGCTCGACGATCGCGTCGATGGCTGCGACATCGCAGATGAAGGGTGGCGCGAGCAGCACGTGGTCACCACTGGCTCCGTCGATCGTGCCGCCCATCGGGTAGACCAGAAGGCCGTTCGCCATGGCCGCCTTCTTGATGCGCGCATGCAGCTTCCGCTTCGGATCGAAAGGCTGCTTGGTGGAACGATCCTCCACCAGCTCGATGCCCATGAACAGGCCGCGCCCGCGAATGTCGCCGATATGGGGATGGTTGCCGAAGCGCTCACCGAGCCTGCACGCCAGATGCGCACCCATCGTCTTCACATTGTCGAGCAGCCTGTCGCGGGCAATGACGTCCTGAACGGCGAGCGCCGCGGCGCAGGCCATCGGATGGCAGATATAGGTGTGGCCGTGCTGAAAGAGGCCTGAACCATTCGCGAAGGCGTCGAAGATCTTGCGGCTGAGCAGCACCGCGCCGATCGGCTGATAGCCGCCGCCAAGCCCCTTGGCGATTGTCATCAGGTCGGGAGCGACGCCATCCTGCTCGCACGCGTGCAGCGTGCCGGTGCGGCCCATGCCGCACATCACCTCGTCGAGGATCAGGAGGACGCCGTAACGGTCGCAGATCTCACGGATGCGTCGGAAATAATCCGCCACCGGTGGCACCGCGCCCGCTGTCGCCCCGACCACCGTCTCGGCGACGAAGGCCATGACCGTCTCCGGTCCGAGCTCGATGAGCTTGTTCTCCAGCGCCTGCGCAGCGCGAGCGGCATAGTCCTGGTCGGTCTCGCCGGTCTCCTGGAAGCGGTAGGCGAAGCAGGGATCGATGTGGTGCGTCTCGATGAGCAGCGGCCGGAACTGGGCGCGGCGCCACTCGTTGCCGCCGGTCGCCAGCGCGCCAAGCGTGTTGCCGTGGTAGCTCTGCTTGCGCGCGATGATGTTGCGGCGCTGCGGTTGTCCGATCTCGACGAAATATTGCCGCGCCATCTTGAGCGCCGCTTCGACCGCTTCCGAGCCGCCAGAAACGAAATAGGCATGACTGATGCCGGCCGGCGCGTCGGCAACGAGCCGGTCGGCAAGCGCTTCGGCAACATCGCTGGTGAAGAAGCTGGTGTGGGCATAGGCGAGCGTGTCGGCCTGCCGGTGCATGGCGGCGATAACATCGGGATGGCCGTGGCCGAGGCAGGATACCGCTGCTCCGCCCGACGCGTCGATATAGGCGCGCCCATTGCTGTCGAAGAGCTCGATGCCCTTACCGCCGCTGGCGACCGGCAGCACGGCGTTAATCTGGCGATGCAGGATATGGGTCATGATTTCCTCCGGCCGCGCGGCGGCAAGATGTGGATGTCGAGTTGCGACAGCTGGTCCTCGGTGCGGCGGATGGCGGCCAGCGCCTTGTCCCCGCCTTTGCCGGCGACCAGGGCCACGAGGATCTCGCCGACGACGAAGGCCGGCGCCATGGCATGGAAGAAGGACGGGCTTTCCGTCGGCACCAGCACCGACAGGGCTGCGAGGCCGACGAGCGGCGACACGGCGCTATCGGTCAGCGCGATCACCGGCACGCCATCCGCCGCGGCGCGGCGGGCAAGATCGACGGTCAGCCTGGTATAGGGCGCGACGCTGACCACGAACAGGATGTCTTGTGAGGTCGCGAGGCGGATGGCGTCGGTGCCAGTTCCCGAGGCACCGTCCAGCATTACCGCCTTCTCGCCGAGGAAGGACATGACGTAGTAAAAATGCGCAACGACCGGATGGCTGGAGCGCAGGCCGAGGCAGAATATTCGGCGTGCTGTGTAGAGCCGCTCGGCCGCCGTGGCTAGCGCGTCGAGCTGTTCGGGCTCGCCAAGCCCTGCGATCTGCTCCGCCAGCGACCGCACCATCTCGCCGGCCAACGCCCGGTCGCCAACCTCCTGCTGGTGCGCTAGCTGAGTGTTCGCCTTGCCGGCGAAGCCGAGTTCGCCCTGCCGCATGGCATTGGCATAAAGCGAACGCAGCGACTCGTAGCCTTCGAAGCCCAGCCGCTTGGCGAGACGCACCATCGTCCAGGGCTGCAGGCCGGCGCGGCGCGCCTGCTCGCGCATCGACAACAACGCGACGTCCTCGGGATTGTCCAGAAGATAGCGGGCAGCGTCCTGCAACTGCGAGGGCAGACTGTCGAAGGCCTCGACAATGGCATCGGTAAGCGGCGCGCGGATCATGCCACGACGATAGACGCGAACGCATGATCATGCAATACATGTTGCATAAATTATCACTATGCAACAAATGGAGCAGTCGATGCCGAACCAAAATCGCGTCGTCATCGCAGTAGCGCCAAATGGCGGCCGGCGCACCAAAGCCGATCACCCGGCCTTGCCGATCACCCCAGATGAGTTGGCTGATGTGGCCGCCGCCTCGCTCGAGGCCGGCGCCGCCATGATCCATGTCCATGTCCGCGACCGCGACGGACGCCATCTGCTCGACGCCGATGCCTATCGGGCCGCGACCGCGGCGATCAGGGCCAGCGTCGGCGACAGGCTCGTTCTCCAGATCACCAGCGAGGCGCTGGGCCTCTATCGGCCCGAAGAGCAGATGCGGGTGGTGCTGGAAACGCAGCCAGAGGCGGTTTCGCTTGCCTTGCGCGAACTCGTGCCCGACCCAACACATGAAGCGACCTTCGCCTCGTTTCTCGAAACGCTGCGCGTGGAAAAAGTCACGCCGCAGATCATCCTTTATACGCCCGAGGAGGCGAGCTATTTCGCGGCGCTGGCGGGTCGCGGCCTGATCCCCTTCGACAATCTGCCGGTTCTCTATGTCCTCGGCCGCTACACGTTCGGGCAGACGTCGCAGCCCGCCGACCTGCTCCCCTTCCTGGCGCCCGGCATCCCCGCGGCGAGGCGTTGGATGGTCTGTGCCTTCGGCGACCAGGAAGCGGCCTGCGTGACGGCCGCTGCTCTGCTCGGCGGACATGCACGCGTTGGTTTCGAGAACAATCTTTTTCTCCCTGACGGGACGCTGGCTTCCGGAAACCAGGATCTCGTCGTGGCCACAAGGCTGGCAGTCGAAGCCTGCGGGCTCACGCTCGCCGACGCGGACGCGTTGCGAAGCCAGTGGTCGGATGCCTAATGCGTCGGCATTGTGCAAATATGAAGTGCATTTTATATTAGCATGCATTTTTGATTTGCGCCTCCAGATCGACGGTGTTACGCTTGCTGAGCAATCCAACAAAAAGGGGAACCCGAAAATGAAGTTCGCACTCGCAAGCCTCACCGCCGCCGCGGCCGTCGCGGCAACGCTCGCTTTCGGCCAACCGGCCTTCGCCGACGACCTGATCGTGGCGACCGACACCGCCTTCGTTCCGTTTGAGTTCAAGGAAGGCGACAAATATGTCGGCTTCGACATCGACCTGTGGGCCGCGATCGCCAAGGATATCGGCGTGACCTACACACTTCAGCCGATGGACTTCAACGGCATCATCCCGGCACTGCAGACCAAGCAGGTCGATGTCGGCCTGGCCGGCATCACCATCAAGGACGAGCGCAAGAAGGTCATCGACTTCTCTGACGGCTATTACGACAGCGGCTTCCTTCTGATGGTGCCGGTCGACAGCACGATCAAGGGTCCGGACGATCTCGTCGGCAAGACGCTTGCCGTGAAGACCGGCACGTCGGCGACCGACTATGCCAAGGAGCATTTCAAGGGCACGGAGCTGCGCCTGTTCCCGAACAGCGACAACGCCTATCTCGAGGTCGCGACCGGCCGCGCCGACGCCGCCATGCACGACACCCCGAACGTACTCTACTACATCAAGACCAACGGCCAGGGGAAAGTGAAGACCGTCGGCCCGCAGATGATGGCTCAGCAATATGGCATTGCCTTCCCGAAGGGCAGCCCGCTCGTCGCCAAGGTGAATGCTTCGATCGCCAAGCTGAAGGGCGACGGCACCTACGAGGCCATCTACAAGAAGTGGTTCGGCACCGAGCCCCCGAAGAGCTGATCCACCGGTTTCCCGTTGGATCTCCTGGCGCGCCGGCATGGCCGGCGTGCCTTCCCTGAAGGATGGCCATCATGGATTTCGACTGGTCCGTCATCTGGCAGGCCCTGCCCGAGCTGTTTAAAGGCGCCCGCCTCACCGTGCTGATCGCGCTCGCCGGTCTCGCCGGCGGCCTTGTCATCGGCTTCGCTGCCGGGTTGGCGCGCGCTTATGGCAACATCGTGCTCAACGCCATCGCCATGGTCTATGTCGAGATCATTCGCGGCACGCCGATCATCGTGCAGGTGATGTTCATCTATTTCGCGCTGCCGATCCTGGCGGATGTCCGCATCAATCCGCTGGCGGCGGCGATCATGGCGATCATCATCAATGCGGGCGCCTATATCGCCGAGATCGTGCGCGGCGCCTTCCTTTCCGTCCATCGCGGCTTACGCGAGGCCGGCCTGGCGCTCGGCCTGCCGTTCTGGAAAGTGCTTTTCTACATCATCGGCCCGCTTGCCTTCCGCCGCATGATTCCGGCGCTCGGCAACCAGTTCATCGTCAGTCTGAAGGATACCTCTCTGTTCATCGTCATCGGCGTCGGCGAGCTCACCCGGCAAGGCCAGGAAATCATGGCGGCCAACTTCCGCGCCGTCGAGATCTGGTCGGCCGTGGCAATGTTCTACCTGATCATGACCGGCACGCTTACACTCATCCTGCGGCTGACCGAAAAGAGGATGCGCATCCTGTGAGCATCGTGGCGTTCAACAAAGTCACCAAGCGCTTCGGCCAGGTCACCATCCTCGATCAGGTCGATCTCTCGATCAAGGCCGGCGAGAAGGTCGTCCTGATCGGCCCCTCCGGCTCCGGCAAATCGACGCTTCTTCGCTGCATCAACGCGCTGGAGGAGATCAATGGCGGCGACCTCGTCGTTGACGGCATCAGCGTCAAATCCGGCGGCCGCAAGGTCCGCCTGATCCGCCAGGAAGCCGGCATGGTCTTCCAGCAGTTCAACCTGTTTCCGCAGATGACGGCGCTGGAAAACGTCGCCTTCGGCCCGCTCCGCGTGCGCGGCGAGACGCGGCAGGAGGCACGCAAGCAGGCGCTGGAAATGCTCGCCAAGGTCGGCCTTGCCGACCGGGCGCATCACTATCCGAGCGAGCTTTCGGGCGGCCAGCAGCAGCGCGTCGCCATTGCGCGTGCGCTTGCCGTCAAACCGAAGCTGATGCTGTTCGACGAGCCGACCTCGGCGCTCGATCCCGAACTCAGGCACGAAGTGCTACGCGTGATGCAGGCGCTGGCCGAGGAAGGCATGACGATGATCGTTGTCACCCATGAGATGGCCTTTGCCCGCAAGGTCGGGACCAGGCTGATCTTCATGGAAGGCGGAAAGATCGCTGTTGACGGAGAACCGCGGGAGCTGCTTGCAAACCCGCAAAATCCTCGCTTGAAAGAGTTTCTGCAGCATGTCGCATGACGCCGGCCGCCGGCTTTCCTTCATCGATGTCTCGGGGTCGCCCTACGACGTCGGGGCTGCTCTCGGGCACTTCGGCCGAGCGGCGCTCAACGACCATTTCCAGACGTCCGCCGCATGGCGCGAGCTAAACGCTCGGCGCGCCGATCCACGCATCGGCATGATGGCGACGATCGTGCGGGAGCGGTTCCCCCGATACTGGGCCGAGCTGCAGGGCCTCGCCGCCGGACTTGAATTGGCTTTCGACGACGTCTTCCTGTGGAACTGCCGCGGTGACATCTGGGCAATGGCGCCGGATGGCTGCACGACGGTGCAGCTACCGGGGTCCCCGCATGTCATCGGCCACAACGAGGACGGCGACCCGGATTTCGCCGGCCATTGCGCGCTGGCCCATGTGACGTCCGGAGGCGGCAATCAATTCACCGCCTTCGTCTATCCCGGCTCGCTGCCCGGCCACACATTCGCTGCCACGTCGGCGGGGCTCGTGCTGACGGTCAACAACACCAGGCCGCTGGCCGGCGGCGCCGGGGCGCCGCGCATGGTGCTGGCGCGCGCCGTGCTCGACGCACCGGACCTTGACGCGGCGCTGACCCTGCTCAACTCGGTGGCCCGCGCCGGCGCCTTTCACCTGACCCTGGCGCAGGCCGGCGACGAGCGGCTGCTCAGCGTCGAGTTCACCGCGCAGGCCCTGTCGGTTGATCGCCTCGTATCGGCGCGTGTCCACTCGAACCACTTGATCCATGCCGACACCGGGCGCATGTCGCAGATCGTCACCGGTTCGTCCGGCGTACGCCAGCGACGCGGCGAAGCGCTGCTGGAACAGACGCCTCAGCCCGAGCCGCAACGCCGTGCGCTCGGCATCTTGTGGGACGCGGCCGACCCGGAGCTGCCGATCTACCGCACGGACCCGGCCGACAGCGATGTCGAGAACACGCTTGCCAGCGCCGTCTTCCGCGTCGGGGCTGACAACGTCGAGTGGGCTGTCTACGATGCGGCATACGAAGCAGCGCGCTTCGACATTCGGGATGGGCTGGTCCCTGTCACGGGGTGAACGGGAAACGATGCCAGACGAAGCCGTCGCGGAGCCGCCGCGCACCATCGAGGAGCTGAGGACGTTGGCGCTCTCGGTCGGCCGAGACGAAGCAGGCTTTTCCCTCGGCTCCAAGGCGCATGACGTCTTCGCCAAGCTGGTGGAGGCGCCTGAGCAGTCGGCCGTCCGCACCATCTCGGAGCTCGCCGATCAGTTCGGCATCAATCCGTCGACGCTGACCAGGCTGGCGAAGCGTCTCGGCTTTGAGGGTTTCAGCGATTTCCAGGCCGTCTTCCGCAAGGCGATCGCCGACGACCAGCAATATTTCTACAGTCGCCAGGCCGGAAGGCTGATGACGACGCCGTCGGCGGGCGGCGCCGAGGTCGAAGTCTTCGAGCGGCTGGCGCGCGAAACGGCGACGAATGTCGACGGCTTCCTCGGCCAGTTGGACAGCGCTTCGTTGAAGGGCGCGACCGCGCTGCTGGCCGGCGCACGCCGCGTGCGCGTGCACGGCGTCCGCCAGTTCCATTCGCTTGCGAGCTTCCTCACCTATTGCCTGGGCATGGTACGCTCGGACGTGGCTCTGCTCGATGCGCCTCGGCTCGGCGTCGCCGAGGCGCTATCGCAGCTCGAGCCGGGCGACGTCGTCATCACGGCCAGTTGCGCGCCCTATACGCGCAGCGTCGCCGAGGTTGGCCGCATTGCTGCGGCAAACGGCCAGAAGGTGATCGCGATCACCGACTCCCGATCCTCGCCACTTGTTCCCCCAGCCCAGCATGCGTTTTTCATCCCGCATGCCAGCAGCTTCTATTCGAACAGCATGGGCGCCTATGTCGTGTTTTGCGAAGCGCTGCTCAACCTCGTCGCCCGCGAGCTTGGCGACAAGGCGCTGAGCTCGCTGGCCGGACGCGAGCGGCTGATCGCCGAGATGAACATCGAGGTCGGCTGAAAACACCCGCCAACTGACAATGAGACGGTGCCTACCGCCCTCGCGAGAGGCTCCCCAGGATGCCACGCACGATGGCGCGGCCGACGGAGGAGCCGACCGAGCGCACCACCGACTTGATGGCGGCTTCGGCCACCGTCTGGCGGTTGGAGGACCGCCGGTTGCCGGTTCCGAGCACATCGTCGAATCCGGGAATGGTCCAGCGCGAGCCGCCGCTGTTCTGCTGCTGTGCCTGCGCCTCGGCGTCCTGCGCCTCCTTGGTCTTCTTCTGCAGGATCTCGAAGGCCGATTCGCGATCGACGACCTGATCGTACTGGCCGGCGACCGGGCTCTCGGCGATGATCTTGCGACGCTCGTCCGTCGTGATCGGGCCGAGCCGCGATGACGGCGGCCGGATCAACGTGCGCTGGACCATGGCCGGCACGCCCTTGTCCTCAAGCATCGAGACCAGCGCCTCGCCGGTGGCGAGCTGGGTGATGGCGGTGGCGCAATCGAAATCGGGATTGGGGCGAAAGGTCTCGGCCGCGGTGCGCACCGCCTGCTGCTCGCGCGGCGTGTAGGCGCGCAGCGCGTGCTGGACGCGGTTGCCGAGCTGAGCCAGCACCTTTTCCGGGATATCGAGCGGGTTCTGGGTGACGAAGTAGACGCCGACGCCCTTGGAGCGGATGAGCCGCACCACCTGCTCGACGCGATCGATGAGCACCTTCGGCGCGTCCTCGAACAGAAGATGCGCCTCGTCGAAGAAGAAGACCAGCTTCGGCTGGTCGAGATCGCCGACCTCGGGCAGTTCCTCGAACAGCTCGGACATCAGCCAGAGCAGGAAGGTGGCGTAGAGCCTGGGATTCATCATCAGCTTGTCGGCGGCGAGCACGCTGATCGCGCCGCGGCCATCGCGCGTGGTGCGCATGATGTCGGCGATGCGCAGCGCCGGCTCGCCGAAGAAGTTGGCGGCGCCCTGCTGTTCCAGCACCAGGAGCGTGCGCTGGATGGCGCCGACAGAAGGCTTGGTGACATTGCCGTAGCGCGCGCTGAGCTCGTCGGCGCGCTCGGCGATGTTGGCGAGCAACGCCTGCAGGTCCTTGAGGTCGAGCAGCAGCAGGCCTTCCTCGTCGGCGATGCGGAAGGCGATGTTCATGACACCTTCCTGCGCCTCGGTGAGGTTCATCAGCCGCGAGAGCAGCAACGGCCCCATCTCGGAGATGGTGGCGCGGATCGGATGGCCCTGCTCGCCGAACAGATCCCAGAAGATGACCGGGAATTCCTGGAACTGGTAGGGATCGAGCTTCACCTCGCCGGCGCGCTTGACCAGGAAATCCTTGGCCTCGCCCATCATGGATATGCCGGAAAGGTCGCCCTTGATGTCGGCGCAGAACACCGGCACGCCGGCATTCGAAAAACCCTCGGCCAGTATCTGCAGGCTGACCGTCTTGCCGGTGCCGGTGGCGCCTGTGACGAGGCCGTGGCGGTTGCCGTAGCGCAGCAGCAGCTCTTCGGCGCGCTGATAGGAATCGTCGGGCTTGCGGCTGGCGCCGATGAAGATGCTGGTCTCGTCAACCATGTCCGGTCTCCGCAATCTGTTCCGCTCAAAGGGCCTCACCCGGAGGTATAGTAACGCGCGTCGCATGCGGCAATGGCCAGTATCGATTTGGGAGCGGCCCGGAATCTGGCCATTGGCGCTTGCGGATTTTGCGCATGTTTGGCAATCGATTGGCTGGCCGCGGGAAAACCCGGGCGGATAACGCATTGTGATATCCGGTTCCCGACCTTAGATTGGCTGGACCCGGCTGATGCGGCCGAGAAGCGAGGAGAGCGATGGGCGCCGGCGCCATGACCAGGGATGTCGACCTTCCGAACCCGGATGCCAAGCGTTGGCAGGCGCTGGCGGAGAAGGCCCTTGCCGGCGGTTCCTTCGAGGAAAAGCTCGTTTCCCGTACCGATGACGGCATCCGCATCGAGCCGCTCAGCCAGCGCTCGACGGCCGCCGATCCATGGCCGCGCACAAACCCGGCGACGCCCTGGATCGTCAGCCAGCGCGTCGACGACCCGGACATCGCCCGGGCCAGCGCGCAAGCCCTGGAAGACATCGCCCATGGCGCCACCGGCCTGTCGCTTGTCTTCGAGGGCGCGCCGAATGCCTTCGGCTACGGCCTGCCGCGCACCGCGGAAGCGTTGGAAAGGGTGCTCGACGGCGTGCCGCTCAACCGCGTGCAGGTGCGCATCGACGCCCATCCCTGGAGCCGCGCCGTGGCCGACTGGCTGCTCGCCTTCCTGAGCAAACGCCGCTCCGATCCGACCAAGCTAAACCTGTCCTTCGGTATCGACCCAGCGGCGATCTTCGCCGGCACCGGACGGCTGCGCACCTCGATCGAGGCGCTGCAGGAATCGATGCCGCAGTCGCTGGCGCATTTCTTCTCGATGGGCGTGCCGGGCGTGCTGCTGGAGGCCGACGGCCGCGTCTTCCACAATGCCGGCGCCACCGAGGCGCAGGAGCTCGGCACGATGATGGCCTCGGTCGTGTCCTATCTCAGGATGTTCGAGAAGGCGCGCCAGCCGCTGGTCTATGCGGCACCGTATATCGGCTTCGCGCTCAGCGTCGACCAGGACCAGTTCCTGTCGATGGCCAAGGTGCGGGCGTTACGCAAGCTGTGGGCGCGCATCCAGGAAGCCTGCTCGATCCCGGCCTCGACCGCCAGCATCCATGCCGAGACCTCCTACCGCATGATGACGATGGCCGACCCGGAGACCAATATCCTGCGCACGGCGATCGCGGCCTTCGCGGCGGCAACCGGCGGCGCCGATTCGATCTCGATCCTGCCGCACACGAT
>NZ_RZRY01001390.1:0-680 GCF_003998035.1 Mesorhizobium sp. M2A.F.Ca.ET.039.01.1.1
CTGCGACACCAAGTATCTTATCGCAAGCGTCCGGCGCGTTCGTGGGCTCAGCTGCAATCAACTTGGCAACCGCCCGTCGCATATCTCGTCTGATAATCCAAGTCAGCGGCAATCTGATCGGTTGCCAGCGCAAGCGCAAGATCCGCTGAAGTCTCCGATTGGCAGCGCCTATCCGGTCGAGCTCCGCAATTGCCCTCGACGCGGCGAATCCGCGGTCACCTACCATGCGTAGCCAGTGGAAGTTTCTTGTGCGCGTCATGGCGACGAAATCACATTCCCCGCTGATCTACTCAGGCTGTATCCCCTTATTCTCAAGGGCCGCCATCCTCTTGCCAGCTTTGTCCGAAGGAAGATGAGCCGCGCGAAATATGCGGCCTTCATTTCAGCTCGCCAACATCGGCCACCGGCGCCATCGCTGCCTGCCGTCGAATAACCGTTTCGTTCGCCAAAAAGCCGTGGCCCGATCAGCTGCGCCTCGGCCTCTTCGGCGTGCATCAAACGTTTCCCGAGACACTCCAGTTCTGAAATGGCGCGGCGGTGCGCCGCGATCAGATCCACGACTGCGTCCGCCTCTCGTGCCTTGCCCTTGCTGCTGCACACAAGTTGGATCGGCATCGACTGCTCCGAGTGGTTCGGCTCCTCCCGCATAGCAACACTGTCCCGGTCCCGCGGGAGAAAAA
>NZ_RZRY01001391.1:0-676 GCF_003998035.1 Mesorhizobium sp. M2A.F.Ca.ET.039.01.1.1
GGCAATCCCTGGGCCATCTCGACCGATGTCGGCCCGGTCATCGACGACGAGGCGCAGGCTTCGATCAGCGACTATTGCAAGAAGAAGGGGCTGGAAGGCCGGCTGATCGCCAGGATCGAAGCTCCGGCCACCGGCCGCTTCGTCGCCCCGCATGTCTTCCGCGTCAAGGGCATCGAGGAGATGGAGCGCGAGGTGTTCGGCCCGGTGCTGCACGTCGCGACTTTCGACGCCGACGAGATCGACCAGGTCATCGCCGCCATCAACCGCAAGGGCTATGGCCTCACCTTCGGCCTGCATACGCGCATCGAGGGCCGGGTCCAGCATTTCGTCGACGGCATCCATGCCGGCAACATCTATGTCAACCGCAACCAGATCGGCGCCGTGGTCGGCTCGCAGCCCTTCGGCGGCGAGGGGCTTTCGGGCACCGGCCCGAAGGCCGGCGGACCGCATTACCTGCGCCGCTTCCGCAAGGGGCCTGAGGCCGGAACCGAGGTTGCCGATGGTCACAAGGTGACCGCGACCGAGCTTGCCGACAATCTGCCCGATCCGACGCTGGGCGGCTGGTCGACGCGGCCGGACCGCGTCGCGATCCTGAGGAAGCATCTGCGCGGCAAGGGCGCGGCGGCGATCGCCGCGGCCGCCAGCCTCGATTTCGGCCAGGTCGACCTGCCTGGAC
>NZ_RZRY01001392.1:0-675 GCF_003998035.1 Mesorhizobium sp. M2A.F.Ca.ET.039.01.1.1
GGGTGACGAAGGTCAGCGCCGCAAACAGCAGCATTGCCCCTTGCGCGAAATTGAAGACGCCGGATGCCTTGTAGATGAGCACGAAGCCGATCGCGACGAGTGAGTACATCACTCCGGCAAACAGACCACTGACCAATGTTTCAAGGAAATAGGACATGAGTTCCTCAGTGAACCGTGCCGAGATAGGCGGCTATCACGTCGGGGTTCTTGCGCACCTCGTCGGGTGCCCCGTCAGCGAGTTTGCGGCCGTAATCGAGCACCACCACATGGCTGGCGAGGTTGAGCACGATGCCGACATCATGTTCGATCAACACAACGGTCGAGCCGAAGACGCGATTAAGCTCGCGGATCACGCGGCTCATCTCCTCTTTCTCTTCCTGGTTCATGCCGGCCATCGGTTCGTCGAGCAGCAGCAGCTTCGGGCCGGCGACCAGTGCCCGGGCGAGATCGACGCGTTTCTGAAGACCGTAAGGAAGTGTCGAAACTATTCTTCCCGCGTGGCGGTCGAGCCCGAGGAACGACATGGTGCGCTCGGCGCGGGCAAGGAAACCGAGGCGCTCGGCGCCGTCCCTGCCCAGCCGGAAGATGTTTTCGAAAAAGCTGGCGTTGCCATGACGAGAGAGACCGGCCAGCACGTTCTCACGCACCGACAGGCGGCGAAACAACGCATTGTGC
>NZ_RZRY01001393.1:0-674 GCF_003998035.1 Mesorhizobium sp. M2A.F.Ca.ET.039.01.1.1
TATTTGTATTGGCTGCAAGGAAAACCCTCATACGGACTTTGTCGAATGTGGCCAGAAAGTTGCAGAACTTCTAATCGAGCAACTTGAGGGGCGTCTAAAACCGGTCACGGTTTCCGCGCGCGTGCCTATGATCCTGCCTGGTGCGGGTGAAACCGGCTCTGGGCCGCTGGCCGAAATCCATGCAAAAGCACGCGAATACGCGGCTCGGCACCTATCGATTAAGGATATCTCGATCTACAACGTGTTCCGCTTTACCGATGATGACGAAATCGGCCAGGTTGTTACGATCTTGAGCAATGGCCCAAGCGCCGACGCTCCTTCCATCGCGGTGGACCTTGCGACACGCTTCTGGGTCGAACGCGAGCGTTTCAAGGACGACCTTCTGACGGTTGATGAGGTCTTTGAGCATGTACGGAGTTCGCCGGACAAGCGGCCCTTCGCGATCGGAGATATGGGCGATCGGGTCGCTGCGGGGGCGCCGGGCGATGGTACCATTTTGCTTTCCGCAGCGCTCGATAGCTATCCGGGACTGCGCGGTGCAGTCCCTATTACGGATCCCGTCGCAGCGGCTCGGGCGATAGAGTCTGGTGTAGGTGCAACTGTTACGCTGTCTGTCGGAGCAGGATTCACGCCGGGTTTCACGCCTCGATTGGTTACTGGACTTGTTGAGCACG
>NZ_RZRY01001394.1:0-673 GCF_003998035.1 Mesorhizobium sp. M2A.F.Ca.ET.039.01.1.1
TGGCCATGGTGCGCAGGCAGAATTTCGACATCGCCATCAGCGCGCCGGTGTTGCCGGCCGAGATGCAGGCCTGCGCGGCGCCGCTCTTCACCGCCTCCACGGCCTTCCACATCGACGACTTCCAGCGGCCGTGGCGCAGAGCCTGGCTCGGCTTGTCGTCCATGCGCACGGCGATCTCGCAATGGACGAACTCGCTCACTTCGGCGAGTTTCGGGAACTTGGCGAGCTCGGGACGCACCACGTCCTCGCGGCCATAGATGACGAAGCGGATGTCAGGGCGGCGGATGACGACCGTCATCAGCGCCGGGATGACCACGCTTGGTCCGTGATCGCCGCCCATGGCATCGATGGAAATCCTGATCACTCGGTGTTTTTCTCACGGTTTGCCTGGCTAGCGGCGGACGCCTGCCAAGGTAAGGGGGCTCGCGAAGGTTCGGCGAAAATAGCGGTTTTGCGCCTGCGCACAACCAACTTTTCCAAAATCCGGACCACTCTCAGGATTTTCCGAGCAACGAACGCAGCTTTTTCTGGAATTCGCTTTCCTCGGCCTGATCGTCGCCGGCGACGTCGAGCGAGGCTCCCGGCTTGCGCGGATAGGGGTCGATCGCCAGGCCGAAGAACTGTTCGGCCAGCGCACCGACGTCGATCGTGTCGCCGGAGAATGTTTCCGGAC
>NZ_RZRY01001395.1:0-672 GCF_003998035.1 Mesorhizobium sp. M2A.F.Ca.ET.039.01.1.1
GCTCCAGGCCTGCCAGCAGCGCGGCATCATGCTGGCGACCGCCGAAAGCTGCACCGGCGGCCTGATCATTGCCGCGCTGACCGACATTGCCGGATCGTCCGCCGTGGTCGATCGTGGCTTCATCACCTATTCCAACGAAGCCAAGATGGAGATGCTCGGTGTCTCCGCCGCCACGCTCGAGGCGCATGGCGCGGTCTCGCGCGAGACGGCGCTGGAGATGGCCGCGGGCGCGCTGGCGCATTCGCGGGCAAGCCTGTCGCTCGCCGTCACCGGCATTGCCGGTCCCAGCGGCGGCTCGGCGGACAAGCCGGTGGGCCTTGTCTGGTTCGGGATCGGATTGGCCGGACAGCCGGTTGTCGCCGAACAGCAATTGTTCGGCCAGAAGGGCCGCGAATTCATCCGGCACGAGACGGTGCGTCACGCGCTGCAACTCGGGTTGCGGGCGCTCGGCGAAAGTTAGGCCGGCTTCGCGCCATAGATGACATCGGCGCGCTTCTCGAAGGCTTCCGAGAACATGCGGAAGGCGCGGTCGAACATCGTGCCCATCAGCGCGCCGAGAATGCGGCTCTTGAATTCATAGTCGATGAAGAAATGCACCTCGCAGCCGCCATCGGCCGGGTCGAAGCGCCAGATGTTGCTGAGATATTAGAACGGGCCGTCGATGTATTTGAC
>NZ_RZRY01001396.1:0-668 GCF_003998035.1 Mesorhizobium sp. M2A.F.Ca.ET.039.01.1.1
CCACATAGGCGTCCAGCGCGCCGCCCGGCACCGACACGTCGAAGGAGGGCGCCATCGGGTGCGCGCGCTCGATCTCAACTGTCTCCTCGCGCAGCCGCCACATCTGGGCGGCTTGCGCCTCGGAGCTCGCGACCAGCCCGTCGATGATGCCGGCCTCTTCCCAGATCGCCGCCAGCCCGTCCTCAAACACCCCTCTGGCCGCCTCGACACTGTCCGCGCTGAGCCCCAGCACCAGTAGGCAGGGCGCATCGAGCGGCAGCTGCCCGGGCGCATAGCCCAGCCCCCGCTGCATCAGCGAGGCGAAATTGCGCCACAGGATCTCGGCGGCGCTGAGCCGCGCGCTGGTCGAGCCCAGAAAATGCCGCACGATGCGCTGGGCGCTTGCCGCATCCGGCACGCCGACCAGCGCCGTGGCGCTGGCGCCTGCCACCGGGTCGAGCCGCACCGCCACGCGCGTGACCATCCCAAGCGTGCCCTCCGCGCCAATGAAGAGATGTTTTAGATCATAGCCGGCGCTGGTCTTGAGCACCCTTGTGAGGTCGGAAAACACCCGCCCGTCCGGCAACACGGCTTCAAGGCCGAGCACGCGGTGGCGCATCGTGCCGTTGCGAAACGCCATGATGCCGCCGGCATTGGTGGAAACCATGCCGCCGATCGTGGCGCTGCCG
>NZ_RZRY01001397.1:0-663 GCF_003998035.1 Mesorhizobium sp. M2A.F.Ca.ET.039.01.1.1
CCGGTGAGCAGCACTTTCCATTGCGGGTCGGCGCCCAGCATGTTGAGACCCATCGAGACGACGCCGACGATCATGGCGCCGAACAGCGTGCCGAGGATTGAGCCGCGGCCGCCAAAGAGCGAGATGCCGCCGATCACCGTGGCGGTGATGGCCTGCAGATTGTAGTCGGTGACGGCTGCGGACGGCGAGATCGAGCCATTGCGGCCGATCGAGACCCAGGCGGCGAAGGCGGCGATCAGGCCTGCAAGTGTGTAGACGGCCATCAGCACCTTCTTGGTCTGGATGCCGGAAAGCTTGGCCGCCTCGGGGTCGTCGCCGACGGCATAGACATGGCGCCCCCAGGCGGTGTGGTTCAGCACATACCAGAGCAACATCACCAGCAGCACCATGGCGATGACGCCGGCCGTCAGGACTGCGGAACCGACCCGGAAGCTCAGCGCGAAGAAGTGCAGCAGTGGCGCCTGGGCGTCGACGTCGGCGTCGCGGATCGTCTCATTGGCCGAATAGATGAAATTCGTCGCCATGACGATGTTCCAGGTGCCGAGCGTGACGATGAAGGGCGGCAGCTTCATGTAGGCGACGAGCAGGCCGTTGAGCAGGCCGCAGGCCGCGCCGGCGGCAAGCCCGAGCAGCACGGCCAGGATGGTCGGCATGCCGTAGGTG
>NZ_RZRY01001398.1:0-661 GCF_003998035.1 Mesorhizobium sp. M2A.F.Ca.ET.039.01.1.1
GGTTGCCCTCTCAGGACCCGCGGCAACCGTCAGAGACGATCCGGCAGTCATCGTGTCGTATCTCGGCTAGCACATTGCTGGCAAACCGCATGGAGTTCCGATTGAACACTCACCAGCCAGATCTACTTCGGCAACCCAACTTGACCGCCGGTGTAGTGCATCCGTGGCATTTGGATCAATTCGGGCACATGAACGTTCGCGGCTATGCGCCCTTCTTCGATGACGCTTCCTTCCTGTTTTGGCATCAGTTGAAGCTGAGCCAGCAGAAGATGATCGATGAGTTCGGCGTTCATTCCGTCACACTCAGAGCTTCCACAGAATTTAAAGCCGAGCTGAAAAAGGGCGACTGCTTCTCTATCGTTGGATGCGTTCAAAAGGTTGGCAATAAGAGCGTGACGCTCCGATTTTCTATGGTGGACCAGAAGAGTGAAAGGCTTTTCGCCCTCTATGAGACCGTCGAGGTATTCGTCGAGGCGGAAGGCGGAACCTCGGTCTCAATTCCGCAGCCAATACGTGACCGGTTGTCGGAATTCCACAAGGAGGCCGGCGTCGGACTATGAGCAGTGGCGGGGGAGCAAAACGGGTGAAAAATGAGCCTCGCGCCGTCATGGGGGGGGCGTTCTCGTGGATTGACGTTCCGGCTGGTCACTCAGATGCAGAT
>NZ_RZRY01001399.1:0-661 GCF_003998035.1 Mesorhizobium sp. M2A.F.Ca.ET.039.01.1.1
CTGCGGTGCCGTCACCACCGAAAGGATGACATTCTGCTCGTGCAGCACCTTGTAGTGCTTGAGGCTGTGCATCAGCGCGGTCGGCGCGCTCAGTGGATCGCTGGTCAGGAACACCGCGGTGCCCGACACCAGATGCGGCTTCTTCTTCAGCAGGTTGCCGGCAAGGAAATCCAGCGGGATCTCGTTCCGGCGCGTCTTTTCGAACAAATAGCGGGTGCCGCGGATCCAGGTCCACATGGTGAGCACAATAACTGCGGCAATGGCAAGCGAGGACCAGCCCCCTTCAAACACCTTGACTATGTTGGCCGCAAAGAAGCCGGTATCGACGAAGGCGAACACCGCCATCAAGGCGACCGCGACGCCGAGCGGCCACTTCCAGATGCGCGTCATCACAACAAAAAGCAGTATATTCGTCACCAGCATGTTGCCGGTCACCGAAATACCGTAGGCCGAGGCCAGTCTGCTCGATTCACCGAAGCCGACCACCAGCAGCATCACCACCAGCGCCAGCAGCAGGTTGACGCGCGGCAGGTAGATTTGGCCCGACTGTTTTTCCGACGTGTGCAGGATTTCGAGCCGCGGCAGCATGTTGAGCTGCACCGCCTGCCTGGTCAGCGAAAAGGCGCCGGAAATCACCGCCTGGCTGGCGATCACGGTTGCC
>NZ_RZRY01000139.1:0-11874 GCF_003998035.1 Mesorhizobium sp. M2A.F.Ca.ET.039.01.1.1
GCTCAAGCGTCGACCCGCCCCACAAGGGGAGGGTAAAGAGCGTTACCGTCCGCCGATGACGCCGATATAGTCCGACACCCAGCGGTAATAGGGCACGCACTGGTCGTTCTGGCTGGCGCATTTCGAAACCGGCGTCTTCCAGAACTTGATCTTGTCGAAATTGTCGTAGCCGTTGGTCTTGCAGCCTTCGTCGGTCAAAAGCTCATTGCCCTTGCAGGCGGCGGGCACGACCGGCAGCGAGCCGAACCAGGCCGAGACGTCGCCCTGGACCTTGGGCGACAGGGAATGCTCGAGCCACATATAGGCGCAGTTCGGATGGGCGGCGTCGGCTTCCATCATGGTGGTGTCGGCCCAGCCGGTGACGCCTTCCTCCGGCACGGTCGAGGCGACCGGTTTCTTGGCGGCGACCAGCGTGTTGACCTGATAGGGCCAGGAGCCGGAAGCGACCACGCCTTCGTTCTGGAAGTCGTCGACCTGGATCGCGGCATCGTGCCAATAGCGGCCGACCAGCGTGCGCTGCGTGCGCAACAGGTCGAGCGCCGCCTTGTACTGGTCTTCGTTCAGCTCGTATGGATCCTTGATGCCGAGCTCAGGCTTGTGGAACTTCAGATAGTTGGCGGCGTCCGCGATGTGGATCGGGCCGTCATAGGCCTGGACGCGGCCCTTGTTCGACTTGCCGTCGGGCAGCTTCATTTCCTCGAAGACGACGTTCCAGCTCTTGGGCGCTTCCTTGAAGACATCGGTGTTGTACATCAGGATGTTCGGGCCCCACTGGTAGGGAACGCCGTAATGCACCTTGTCGACGGTGAACCAGGGCGCGTCCTTCAGGCGGTCGTCGACGGTCTTCCAACTCGGGATCAGATCGGTGTTGATCGGCTGCACGCGCTTGCCGGCCACGAGGCGCAGCGAGGCATCGCCCGAAGCGGTGACCAGATCGAAGCCGCCCTCGTTCATCAGCGAGACCATCTCGTCGGAGGTGTTGGCGGTCTTGACGTTAACCTTGCAGCCGCTTTCCTTCTCGAAAGCCGTCACCCAGTCATAACCCTTGTCGGTCTCGCCGCGCTCGATATAGCCCGGCCAGGCAACGATGTTTAGCTCGCCCTCGCCCTTGCCGAGTTCCTTGACCTGGGCCATGGCCTGAGCGGAAAAAGTCAGCGCGACAGTCAGCGCCGTGCACGACTTCAGGAATGCATTCATCATCGATCTCCCATTTTGGCGCATGACCCCGAAACCAGTTCGGCTTTCGGAAAGGACCATGCGCAAACTACAAGGGTCGGAGCTTCATGCTCCGACGGCAGCGCTCTCAAGGCGCGGCTTTGTTCCCTGAGCGAAAAGTGCTGTGAAAAATCCGGTTTCGCAAATTCATTTATCAGAAAGCCGATATCGGTTTTTCCGATAGTTATTTTGGACGCTCCGGACGGAAAACCGCTTCGCACTTTTCCTGGAATTGCTCTGATCAAAGCCTCTGACGCACCATGCGTTGCGACTGGGCGAGGCCGATGAAATCGCGCGCGGCCTGCGGCAGGCCGGAGCCGCGGCGCCAGACGGTGCCGACCTGGACTACCGGCAGCGAGCCGGAAATGTCGCGCGATTCGATGCGGTCGCCTTCCAGCGACCAGGGCCGATAGACGAGGTCGGGCAGCAGCGCCACGCCGGCGCCGGTGGCGACAAGGCTGCGCACCGCTTCCACCGAACGCGTGCGGAAGGCGACATGGGGCCTCGCGCCGATCGCAGACAGCAGCTTGCCGGTGTTCTCCTCGATCTCGTCGACGGTGAGCATGATCAGCGGCTCGGACGCGATGTCGCCGATCGAGATGATGTCGGCGCTGGCCAGCCTGTGGCTGAGCGGGATCCACAGCCGGTAAGCCGAGACTTCCAGGATTTCCGACTGCAGCGCCGTGCGGTCGCGCAGGTTGGACGTGACCATGACGGCGATATCGAGCTTGCCGCCGACCAGAAGGTGCTCGAGATAGTCGCCATTGTCCTCGATGGCGGAGACCTCGACGCCGGGATAGGCGCGGCGGTAGCGGGCAAGCAGATCGGACAAAACATAGCCGGCGACCAGCGAGGTGACGCCGAGCTGCAGGCGCCCGCCGGCGACGGCCTGCTCGCTGGAGAAGGAACGGCGCGCATCCGAGACATCGGCCAGGATCTTGGTCGCGTGGCGCAGGAACTGGTGGCCCTTGTGGGTGATGTTCAAGCCGCGCGGATGGCGCTCGAAGAGCTCGACGCCGAGATCGCTCTCCAGCTCCTTGATCGCCTCGGTGACCGAGGACTGCGAGATCGACAGGTTCTGCGCGGCGCCCGAGACGGTGCCCTGCTCGGCGACGGCGACAAAGAACTGGAGCTGGCGGATTGTGAAAGCCATGGCCGGACTAAACACTGCCGCGTGCGGGAAAGAAAGCGGGCTTTGTCCGCGGTGGTCAGGCCGCCGCAATGGTCAGCCGCGCCCCTGCCCGGCTCAGCGCGGCGGCTATGTCGGGCGGCGGCGGCTGGTCGGTGGCAAGCTCGGAAAAGCCGTCGAAGCCGCACACCCTGACCAGCCCCTGGCGGCCGAACTTGGTATGGTCGGTGACGACCAGCGAGCGCTGGCCGCGCGACAGCACCATGCGGGCGAACTCCGCCTCCTCCAGCTCATAGTCGGTGAGGCCGGCTTCAGCATCGACGGCGCCGATCGAGATCACCGCATGATCGACCGAAAAGCGGCTGACAAACTCGATCGCCGAAATGCCGAAAGCAGCGCCTGAATCGCTGCGCAGCTCGCCGCCGGCCATATAGACCTTGTTGCCGTTCACCGTCGCCAGCGTGCGGGCAATGTCGGAGGAATTGGTGACCACCGTCAACCGGCGATGGCCGAGCAGCTCGCGCGCCAGGAAGGATGTGGTCGTGCCGGTGTCGAGCATGATCGCCTCGCCATCGCGGATGGTGGCTGCGACCATCCTGGCGATCAGGCACTTGGCTTCGGCATTCTCGCGCATGCGCCGCTCGAACGGCGCCTCGCCCACCATCGAGGCAAGGCCGACGGCGCCGTGCATCTTCAGCACCGACCCGTCATCGGCGAGCGGCTTGACGTCGCGCCGCACCGTTTCCTGCGAGACGCCGAGTCGTTCGGCAAGGCTGGCTATGCTGATCGTGCCCTCCTCGCCGAGGAGCCGCAGGATTTCGCCATGCCGTTTCGAGTGGATCATGTGGAATGCCCGAGATTTTGACCGAATTTAAGGCTTTGACAACGCTTTGAAAGGAGTTGCTTATATTTTCGGGCAAAACACCCAAAAAAAGTCACAGCTTTTGATTGACAGCTCTGCCACCTGGGCATGAGAGTGGTTGCAAGTCACAAGGGCTCGGAACTGCTAAGGGAGGGTGATGGCAGAGCCGCAACTTAGTGACCAGTTCATCTGGAACCAGCCAGATTTGCGCTTTTATCGAATCCGCGGGGGCGGATGCCGGGATCCTGAACCTGGCCAAGGGGCTCGTCGGTGCGGTGCGGGATACCGATCCTGGCGTCTCGCACCGACGAGGCTTTTCTATTTTGTCCCATCGTCGTTTTCCGTGGGACCGGTTGAGGCCGGAGCGAAGCCGTGAGCGCCGAAGACCGCATCCGCGCCCTGCCGTGCTGGAACGGCAGTATCGAGATCGAGCCGCTGCCGGGCGGCCTCAGCAACGCCAATTTTGTCGTCACGGATGCCGCGGGGCGGCATGTCGTGCGCTTCGGCCAGGACTTTCCGTTCCACCACGTCTTTCGCGAGCGCGAGGTGATGACGGCGCGGGCCGCGCATGCTGCTGGATTCGCGCCGGCCGTGCATTATGCCGAGCCCGGCATCCTGGTGACGGCGTTTCTCGGGGCAAAGACCTTTCTCGCCGAGGATGTGCGGGCCAATCTTGGCCGCGTGGCGGCGCTGCTGCGCGGCTTCCATCGCGAGATGCCGAGCCATGTCTCCGGCGCCGGCTTCATGTTCTGGGTGTTCCACGTCATCCGCGACTATGCGCGCACGCTTGACGAAGGCGGCAGCCGCAAGACGGATCAGTTGCCGCGCTATCTAGCGCTGGCCGACGAGCTCGAGCGGGCGCAAAAACTGCTGCCGATCGTCTTCGGCCACAACGATCTTTTGCCGGCCAATATCCTGGACGACGGCAAGCGGCTGTGGCTAATCGATTTCGAATATGCCGGCTTCAACACGGCGATGTTCGATCTCGCGGGCGCCGCCTCCAATGCCGGCCTGAGCGACGATGAATCCTTCGCCTTCCTGACCGCCTATTTCATGAAGGAGCCGGACAGCGAGATCCGCCGCTCGCACGCCGCCATGCAATGCGCCTCGCTGCTGCGCGAGGCGATGTGGAGCATGGTCTCCGAGCTTTATCTCGACGCGCCCGGCATCGACTATGTCGCCTATACCGAGGAAAACCTCGTCCGGCTCGACGCCGCGCTGGAGAACTACCGGACGAAATACGGGACCAAGCCATGACCTTGCCCAGCCATGCCGAAATCGTCGTCATCGGCGGCGGCATCATCGGCTGTTCCACCGCCTATCATCTGGCGCGCGACCACAAGGCCGATGTGGTGCTGCTCGAGCAGGGCAAGCTGACCTCGGGCTCGACCTGGCACGCCGCCGGCCTGGTCGGGCAGTTGCGCTCGTCGGCCTCGATCACGCGCGTGCTCAAATATTCGGTCGAGCTCTACAAGGGCCTCGAGGCCGAGACCGGCCTGGCGACCGGCTGGAAGATGACCGGCTGCCTGAGGCTCGCGACCAATGCCGACCGCTGGACCGAGTTCAAGCGGCTGGCAACGACGGCCAAAAGCTTCGGCATGGACATGCAGCTTCTGTCGCCGGCGGAAGTGAAGCGCATGTGGCCGCTGATGGAAACGGGCGACCTGGTCGGCGCCTCGTGGCTGCCAACCGACGGGCAGGCAAGCCCCTCCGACATCGCCCAGTCGCTCGCCAAGGGCGCGCGAATGCATGGCGCGAAACTGTTCGAGGACCTGCGCGTCACCGGCTTTACGATGAAGGACGGCCGCATCACGGCGGTGAAGACTTCCAAGGGCGACATCGCCTGCGACAAGGTGGTGAACTGCGCCGGGCAGTGGGCAAGGCAGGTCGGCGCGATGGCCGGCATCAACGTGCCGCTGCAGCCGGTCAAGCATCAGTATATCATCACCGAGAGGATCGAAGGGCTGGCGAACGACGCGCCGACGATCCGCGACCCCGACCGCCGCACCTATTTCAAGGAGGAGGTCGGCGGACTGGTGATGGGCGGCTATGAGCCCAACCCGCAGGCCTGGGCAACCGGGCTTCCCGGCGGCGACGTGCCCAACGACTGGGAGTTCCGCCTGTTCGACGACGATTACGATCATTTCGAACAGCATATGAGCCAGGCAATCGAGCGCGTGCCGGCGCTCGCCCATGTCGGCGTCAAACAGATGATCAACGGGCCGGAAAGCTTCACGCCGGACGGCAACTTCATCCTCGGCGTGGCGCCGGAATGCGCCAATATGTTCGTCGGCGCGGGCTTCAACGCCTTCGGCATCGCGTCGGGCGGCGGCGCCGGCTGGGTGCTGGCGCAATGGGTGGTCGACGGCGAGGCGCCGCTCGATTTGTGGGTGGTCGACATCAGACGTTTCTCCAGCCTGCACCGCGACCGCGACTGGGTCCGCGACCGCACGCTGGAGGCCTATGGCAAGCATTACACGATCGGTTTCCCGCACGAAGAGTATCTCTCGGGACGGCCACGCATCGTCTCGCCGCTCTATGAGCGGCTGAAGACGCATCGCGCGGTGTTCGGCTCCAAGCTTGGCTGGGAGCGGCCGAACTGGTTTGCGCCCGACGGCACAGCCGCCGAGGACGTCTATTCGATGGGCCGCCAGAACTGGTTCGGCCCGGTCGGCGACGAGCACCGGCATGTGCGCGAGAAGGTCGGCCTTTTCGACCAATCCTCCTTTGCCAAATACGAGCTGACCGGAAGCGACGCGCTGAAGGCGCTCGACTGGATCTGCGCCAACGACGTCAACAAGCCGGTCGGACGGCTGACCTACACGCAGCTTCTCAACACGCGCGGCGGCATCGAGGCCGACCTCACCGTGTCGCGGCTCGGCGAGGAGCGGTTCTACATCGTCACCGGCACCGGCTTCCGCACGCATGACCTGTCCTGGATAAGCGACCATATCGGCTCCGGCCTCGACGCCAGGCTGACCGACGTCACGGAGGAGTACGGCACGCTCTCGCTGATGGGACCGCGCGCCCGCGACGTGCTGTCGGCGGTGACCGATGCCGACGTTTCGAACGCCGCCTTCCCCTTCGGCCATGCCCGCGAGATCGCAATCGCCGGGCACACCGTGAAGGCGCTGCGCATCACCTATGTCGGCGAGCTCGGCTGGGAGCTGCATGTGCCGATCGCCGCCACCGGCGAGGTTTTTGATGTACTGATGGCGGCGGGCAAGGCACACGGCATTCGCCCGGTCGGCTACCGGGCGCTGGAGTCGCTGCGACTGGAAAAAGGTTATCGCGCCTGGGGTTCCGACATCACGCCGAACGACACGCCGCTGGAGGCGGGGCTTGGCTGGGCGGTGAAGCTTCGCAAGAACACCGACTTCGTCGGACGCAAGGCGCTGGAGAACGCGACCGGCAAGCCGCCGACGAAACGCTTTGCCGGCTTCACGGTGGATGAGCCAGAGGTCGTGCTGGTCGGGCGGGAGACGATCCTGCGCAATGGCGAAGCTGTCGGCTACCTCACCAGCGGCGGCTACGGCTACACGGTCGAGAAGAACATCGGCTACGGCTATGTGCGCAATGCCGACGGCGTCGGCGACGAGTTCCTCGCCTCCGGCGACTACGAGCTGGTGGTGGCGATGGAACGCACGCCGGCAAAGATCCATCTCGAGGCGATGTACGACCCGGCCGGGAAGAGGGTAAAGGCTTGACCGCCGGGCCGGTCAGTTGACGCGCAGCACCAAGCCCCGGCTCGGCACGGTATCGGTTTCGCCAGGCATCGAGGCGTAGGGCCGCGTCTCTTCGAGGCGGCTTAGGGTGCCGCGCGCTTCCAGCCCAGCGATGCGCTCCTCAAAGCCGGCATCCCACAGCGTGTTCTTGACGGTCAGCACGATGACGCCACCTGGACGGCAGATGCGGATCAGCTCGTCCAGGCCTTCGACGCCGACATGGCCCGAGGTGAAGACGCCCGCCGAAATGATGCCGGCATAGGCGCCGTCGGCGAAAGGCAGCGTGTCGCCCATCGCCAGGCGATGCAGCGCCGTGTAGACGCCCTTGGCGCCGGCCTTGTCCAGCATGCCTTGCGAGATGTCGAGCGCCTCGACCCGCGGATAGCCGGTGATGGCGAGCCACTCGCCGATCAGGCCGGTGCCGGCGCCGGCATCGAGCAAGGGTTCGGCGCCGCGCGGCAGGTGGCGGGCAAGCAGCGCCAGACAGATCGTCGGATGGCGATAGCCGGCGGCCGACATGTCGGCATCGTAGGTCTCGGACCAGCGGTCATAGATCGCGGCGACCTCATCCGGCCGCTTCGCCGCGTAGGCCGCGCTTAGCGAGCCGCTATGCTTGCCGTCCGTCATCGTCGCCCCTCGAAGCCGATTCATGTGCAAAGGATCATAGCCAAGCCGCCAAAACTGTGGAACCGTCCGAGCGACAACAATGGCGTGAAGGGGACACGACATGACCGACGAGCTGCGCGCTGCGCTGGCGGCCATTCCGGTGCTGGCGAGCTATGATGGGCCGCTGGAGCGGCTCGGCGGTCTGACCAACAGGGTCTACAGGGCGGGTGACGTGTGCCTGCGCATCCCCGGCAAGGGCACCGAGGAGTACATCAACCGCGCCAACGAGGCGGTGGCGGCGCGTGAGGCGGCCAGCGCCGGCGTCAGCCCGCTGGTGCTTTATGCCGATCCGGCGTCCGGTGTGATGGCGACGCGCTTCATCGCCGGCGCCGAGACGATGTCGCCCGAAAAATTCAAGGCGCGGCCGGGCAGCCCGGCGCGGGCTGGCGAGGCCTTCCGAAAGCTCCACTCTTCGGGTGCGGTGTTTCCCTTCCGGTTCGAGCTGTTCGCGATGATCGACGACTATCTCAAGGTCCTGTCGACCAAGGACGTGGCGCTGCCGGCCGGCTATCACGACGTGGTGCGCGAGGCAGGCGCGGTGCGCGCGGCGCTTGCCGCGCAGGCCATCCCGCTTGCCGCCTGCCATTGCGATCCGCTGTGCGAGAACTTCCTCGATACGGGCGAGCGGATGTGGATCGTCGACTGGGAATATTCCGGCATGAACGATCCGCTATGGGACCTCGGCGACCTCTCGGTCGAGGGCAGGTTCGATGCCGCGCAGGACGAGGAACTGATGCGCGCTTATTTCGGCGGCGAGGCGCGGCCGGCCGAGCGGGGCCGCGTCGTCATCTACAAGGCGATGTGCGACCTTTTGTGGACGCTGTGGGGCCTGATCCAGCTCGCCAACGACAATCCGGCCGACGATTTCCGCGCCTATGCCGACGGCCGCTTCGCCCGCTGCAAGGCGCTGATGGAGACGGCGGAGTTTTCGCGGCACCTCGCCGCCGTGCGCCTGGACTAGACCCATCCCAGCGAGTTACCTGAAAACCCTTTGTATCTCGTTCAACGACCCTGTTTCGTCGGACTTTTTGCAATACCAGATGAGCAGCGCGATGGTGCCGATGGGGAAGAACCCCGCAAGCAGCTGATGCCAGCCGCTTCTGTTGATGTCATGCAGCCGGCGCGCGGTCATGGCAAGTGTCGGCAGAAGAACGGCAAGATTCCAAAGCGACGAAACGGCTTCGTTTCCCACAAAGATATCGACTATCCCCATAAGAACGGCGACGATGATTATGAAGAGGTAGGAATACCAGAACTCCGAGCGACTGGCCCTGCCGGAAAAGTTCACATAATTTCGGAAAAAGCTTGCAATCGCTTCACCAAAGTTCATCGACGGCGGCGTGTCACCGAAGCGATTGACGCCGGCCGGCGGTGCCCTCAAGACAAACAACAATGGCAAGCCGATAATGATCAGAATTATGAGCCAATGCCATATCGAGAAACTGCCCATTACTTTCCCCCCAATACTCCAATCCTCGGAGCTATGATTATCCCGCCCGTCCGGCCGGAATCAATTGGAGATTGCACCCGATAGGCGGTTTTCACCGCAAATACTTTCCGGCCGCAAGGGCAGGGCGAGGTGGCCCGAGTCTAATTCACGCCCTTCGGCACGTTTTCGGGCGGCACCGCGGTTTCCACCACCTTCTGGCGATGGAAAATGAAGATGCCGGCAAGCACGACGATCGCCGAGCCGGCCAGGATGCGCGGGCTCGGCACATCACCGAAGAAAACTAGGCCAAAGACAATGGCCCACAGAAGCAGGCTGTAATGCAGCGGCGCCAGCGTCGAGGCCGGCGCCAGCTTCAGCGCCCTTGTGATCATCAGATGGGCCGCGCAGGACACGACGCCAAGCAAGAGCATGGCGCCGAAGTCGAGCGCCGAGGGCGTATTCCATGCGCCGATGGTCAGCGCGCCGCCGACGATCAGCGTGCCGATGGTCTGCCAGGTGACCAAGGTCGTGTCGCTGGTGCCGCGGAGGAGCCGGCCAAGGATGATGGCGAAGCCGAAGGCCACGCTGCCAATCAGCGCATAGCTCGACGACAGCGAGAAAGCCGCCGAGGACGGCTTCAGGATGATCAGCACGCCGCAGAAGCCGACGAGGATCGCCAGCCAGCGGCGCCAGCCGACCTTTTCACCGAGCAAGAGGTGCGAAAGCGCGGCGACATAGATAGGCCCGGCCATGTAGAAGCTCATGACGTCGGCGAGCGGCAGGTGGACGACGGCGGCGTAGAAAAGTCCGGTGTCGAGCGTCGTCGCCACGACGCGCAAGAGTTGTAGCACCGGCCTGTCCATCTGGAACAGCTTGCCCGCGCCCTGGTTGGCGATCATCGGCCCCAGCACGATGAAGGCGCCGATCGAGCGGATCAGCACAACCTGGCCGACGGAAAAACTGGCGACCAGCCATTTGCCCATCGCATCGTTCAGCGCGAACATGAAGTCGCCAGCCAGCATCAAAAGGATGCCGGCGAGCAACACGTTCCGGATCGTGAAATTGCGAGCGATGGTCTGAGCCATGGCGCTCCCTAGCCGCAGGCCGCCGGTTTGACGAGGGAAAATCGGCCAGCCGGTAAGACCAGCGGCGGAAATCGGCTGGTTCTAACCCGCCTTGTGCCGCCGGTTCACCTGCGCCGGACGTCCGGAAATCGACAACCGCGTCTCCTGCCTGGTCCGCTCAGCGACGACCTTGCCCCTGGCGATGACGCAGAGGCGCTCGGGGCGCAGGCGAACGGCCTCGATTACGTTGCCGGCGTCGAGCACGACAAGGCTGGCCCGCTTGCCGACGGCGAGGCCAAGGTGGTCGAGCCCCATGATCGCGGCGTTGACACTGGTGACCATGTCGAAGCAGCGCGCCATATCGGCCGGGCTCGACATCTGCGCGACATGCAGACCCATGAAGGCGACGTCGAGCATGTCGGCGGTGCCCAGCGAATACCAGGGGTCAAGCACGCAATCCTGCCCCCAGCCGACGCGGATGCCGAGCGCCAGCATCTCCTTCACCCTGGTCAGGCCGCGCCGCTTCGGAAAAGTGTCATGACGCCCCTGCAGCATGATGTTGATCAGCGGGTTGGGGATGGCAGAGACACCGGCTTCAGCGATCAGCGGCAGGAGCTTCGAGACGTAGTAATTGTCCATCGAATGCATGGAGGTGAGATGCGAGCCGGCCACCCTGCCCTGCAGGCCGAGACGCTGCGTTTCATAAGCGAGCTGCTCGATATGGCGCGACAGCGGATCGTCGGTCTCGTCGCAGTGCATGTCGACCATCAGGCCGCGTTTCGCCGCGATCTCGCAAAGCTCCGTCACCGAGCGCGTGCCGTCGGCCATGGTGCGCTCGAAATGCGGAATGCCGCCGACGATGTCGACGCCCATATCGAGCGCCCGGACAGTGTTCTTGAGCGCCGTCGGCGAGCGATAGAGGCCGTCCTGCGGAAACGCCACCAGCTGCAGGTCGATATAGGGCGCGACGGTTTTCTTGACGTCGAGCAGGGCTTCCACCGCGAGCAGCCGGTCGTCGCAGACATCGACATGGCTGCGAATGGCGAGCAGGCCCATCGACACGGCCCAGTCGCAATAGGCGAGCGCACGCTCGCGCACGGCCTCATGCGTCAGCAGCGGCTTCAGCTCGCCCCAAAGCGCGATGCCCTCGAGCAGCGTGCCAGACGCGTTGATGCGCGGAATGCCGTAGGAGAGGGTGGCGTCCATGTGGAAATGCGGATCGACGAAGGGCGGTGAAACAAGATTGCCCCGCGCGTCGATCTCGGTCGGCGCCGACCCTGTCAGCTTCTGCTCGATCGCGCGGATGGTTTCGCCGGCAATGCCGATATCGGCAATCCTGCCGTCCGGCAGGGTGCCGCCGCGCATGATGAGGTCGAAATCCATCTGTCGTCACCCCTCTCAAGACCTGGCGATCATCGTGGCCGAAAAGACAGCCTTACGCAGCCTTTTCTTTCCCCGGCAGCCGAAAGGTTCCATCGCGCCGCAACTCGCTCTATAAGCCGCCTCGCGCCCTCGTGGCGAATCCGAAATTCTTTGCCAGTCAGACACAGGATCGGCCGTTGTTTCGCTTCTTCCGCTCCACGGAGAACCAGCGCCTTGTCGCGAGGCTCGTGAGGGAATCCTTCCAAGAGCACAAATTCGGCTATGGCGCCGCCATCGTGTCGATGCTGGTGGTGGCCGCCATGACCGGCGCCAGTGCCTGGATCCTGCGTGAGATCACCAACGAATTCGTCGTCTTCAAGAGGCTCGACCGCGTCAATTTGATCGCTGCCGGGGTCGCGGGG
>NZ_RZRY01000013.1:0-17002 GCF_003998035.1 Mesorhizobium sp. M2A.F.Ca.ET.039.01.1.1
GCCGTATATGGGGCAACAGCGATTTGCGGCGCTCGCCGCGAACCTGTTCAAGGAGAAATCACAGCTGCGCAACATTGCCGGCGCGCCCGACCTTGTGATCTCGTTGATGTACCCGATGAAAGGCAACGAAAAGGCGCTCGGGCTCGACTACCGCAAGAACGAAGCACAGCGCATGGCGGCGCTGCGGGCGCGCGACCAGCGCGCCTTGGTCCTGGCGGGTCCGGTAGACCTCGTCCAGGGCGGCCGAGGCTTCATCGGCAGGATTCCGATTTTCGTACCGACAGTGGGCGGCGGTGACCGGTTCTGGGGCATTCTCTCCGCCGTCATCGATGTCGACAGGCTCTTTGCCGCAAGCGGCCTCACCGACCCGGACCTCGATATCGAGGTCGCCCTGACAGGCAAGGACGCGCTGGGCGGCGGCGGCCAGCGCTTCTTCGGCAGCGAGAACGTGGTCAACGGCAACCCGGTAACGGCCGAAGTGGGACTTCCGCTGGGGTCCTGGCAATTGTCGGCGATACCGAAACACGGCTGGCCGGCCACGCCGAAGAATGAGGCCACCTTGTGGGCAACGGTGGCGCTGGCCGGCGCGCTGATTGTGTTGCCCATCCTGATAGCCGGTTGGTTGTTCGGCGAGAGACAGAAGAATTACGCGGAGCTGCGGCGGCTTTCCCAACGCCTTGAGCTTGCGCTAGATGCCTCGGGCATCGGCGTATGGGAACACGACCTCGCCACCTCGCAGCTCGTGTGGGACGATCGCCTCAACGAGATCTATGGCAGGCCGGCTGACGGCCGGCCGCGTGGCTATGACGACTGGGCGCTGACCATTCATCCAGACGACCTGGAGCGCGCAAGAAGGGACTTCGACACGGCGGCAGCAACCCAAGGCCGCTATTCCTCGCAGTACCGTCTTCTCCTTCCTGACGGCACCGTCCGCCATGTGCGCACCCGGGCAGGCTTCCTGCAGGACGTCGACGACACGCCCAAGATGATCGGCGCTGAATGGGACGTGACCAGCGACGTCCTGCTCAATGAGAATCTGGTGCATGAGCGGCAATTGTCGGAATCGAAGAATGCCGAACTTGAGACCGCCAAGGCGCGCATCGAGCACGTTGCGCTGCATGATTCTCTGACGGGCCTGCCCAATCGCCGCTATCTTGATGAGATGCTGGCCGGGGCGCACGATGATCGCACTGCCTTGCTGCATCTCGACCTCGACCGCTTCAAGCACATCAACGACACGCTCGGCCATGCGGCAGGCGACGCCATGCTCATGCATGCCTCGAAGGTCATCAAGGCCAACGTCCGGGCGGCCGACTTCGTGGCGCGCATCGGCGGGGACGAGTTCATCGTGGTGTGCCGCGGACGCAGGGACGATGAACTCGCCGCACTCGCGGACCGGATCATCGAAGAGATGCGCCAACCCGTCGACTATAAGGGCCACCAATGCCGGTTTGGGGTCAGCATCGGGATTGCGGCCAATAGCGGCATCGATGCCAAGCAATTGCTGGTCAATGCCGACCTCGCGCTCTACCGAGCCAAGAGCCGAGGGCGCAACCGTTATGAGTTCTTCAACGAAGAGCTGCAAAGCGAGATCGTGAAGACCAAGCAAACTGCCGACGAGATTCTCGGCGGCTTGGAGCGCAACGAGTTCATTGCCTATTACCAGCCGCAGTTCGACGCCAACACGCTCGAGATCGTCGGTGTCGAAGCGCTGTCGCGCTGGCGCCATCCACAGCGCGGCATCCTCGGCCCCGACGTGTTCCTCCAGGTGGCCGAGGAATTGAACGTGGTCTCGCTCATCGACCGCACGATCCTCGAACAAACGCTCGAGAATTTCCAGCGCTGGTCGCTCGACGGGCTCAACATCCCGCGCGTGTCGGTCAATGTCTCGGCACGAAGGCTGGAAGACAAGGATCTCATCAACGGCCTGCGCAAGCTGGCGATCAAGAAGGGAACCGTTTCATTCGAGCTCGTGGAGTCTATCTTTCTCGACGAGCACGACGACCTTGTCGCTTGGAACATCGAGCACATCAAGGAACTCGGAATCGACATCGAGATCGACGATTTCGGCACGGGCTACGCATCGGTCGTCAGCCTGCTCAAACTGCAACCGCGCCGTCTCAAGATCGACCGGCAGCTCGTCACGCCGATAACCGGCTCGCCGGCGCAGCGGCGGCTGGTGTCGTCAATCATAGAGATCGGCAAATCGCTCGGCATCGGGGTCGTGGCGGAAGGCGTCGAGACGATGGAACATGCGCGCATCCTGAAAGAGCTTGGCTGCGACATCCTGCAGGGCTACGCCTTCGGGCGCCCGATGGACGCAACATCCTTCAGGATCTTCGCGCAGTCGCGGGAGTGGCTGGCAGCGGGATAGCGATGCCGGCTCACCGAGCTGCCATTTGACCGGGCTGTTGCCGGCTGCACGACCCGTTCGGCAAGCGGGCAAACGACAGGACAGCCCTGCCGAGAGGGAGACCCGCTGAAAACCCGGTCATCAAACTGTCACACCAGGCGGCAATCGCCATGGTAGGTTTGCCGCGGCCGCCCCCGCGACCCCGACCGCATCAAGAACCGGCGAAGCCGCCATGAACATCGCCCTCCCCGCCGAAGACACTGATCTCTCGCCCTATCTGCCGGACGAGCACGGGCTGTTCTTCATCTACCATTTCAAGGCCGATGGTTCCCGCACCGCCGATCCCGCCGAGGCGCATTGGAGCTGGCGCAGCTACCAGATCACCGACATGCGCGCCCGCCACGAGATCGGCGCCGAGACGGCCCTGCCGGCGCCGGTGCGCGACGCCTTCCTGTCGCCAAGCCATGGCTGCCAGATCGATTTCGATGACGACTTCCTCTATGGCGACCTGCCGGACCTCAGGCACGATTTTGCCGAGACGCGCGGACTCACGCATTTCCGCTTCGCCTTCAACGACAAGATGCTGGTCGGCGCCCGCAAGCAGCCGCTGGAATCGGTCGACAAGATCCGCAAGCTGGTAGAGAGCGGCACACGGAAATTCCGCACGCCGGCCGAGCTGATCGAAGCGGTGATGGGCCAGTCGCTCGACGGCATGGCGGCCGAGCTCGACAAGATGGGCAACACGCTCGACGGCATCGAGGATCGCATCGTGTGCAATGCATGGCACAATGAGCGCCAGGCGCTGGTCGACGCGCGCCGGCAGCTGGTGCTGATCCACCGGCAGATGGCGACGCTCACCAGCCTCTTCCGCCACCTCGACCATTCGCATCGCAACGAGCTGCCCGACCCGATCAACGACATGGCCACACGCCTCTCGCACCGGGCGCATACGCTGCATCATGACGGCGAGCAGCTGCAGGCGCGCACGCGGCTGCTGCAGGATGAGCTGATGGCGAAGCTTACCGAGCAGTCGAACCAGCTGCTCTACATCCTCTCCGTCATGACGGCGGTCCTGTTGCCGACGACCATCATTTCTGGCCTGTTCGGCATGAATGTCGGCGGCGTGCCGCTGGTCGACACGCCGCACGGCTTTTGGGTGGTGACGGCGATCTCGGTCGTCATAGCCGGCGTTGTTTACAAGATCGTGCGACGGCTCGGGCGCGTGTAGGGCGCCGATCCTATCTCGTCGCCGGCGCCGCCGGCCGCGCTTCGCGGCCCCTGAACATCGACCAGCTGTACATCGCCAGCGCCGTCCAGATCAGCCCGAACGCGATTGCCTGTGTGGTGCCGAACGGCTCACCGAAGATCAGCACGGCGATCAGAAACACCATGGTCGGCGCGATATATTGCATGATGCCTATGGTGGACAGGCGCAGCAGCCTTGCGCCGAAGGCGAAGAGCAGCAGCGGCACGGCGGTGATCGGGCCGCAGCCGATGAGCAAGGCCGTGTCGGCACCGGTGCTGGAGATGAGGTGATCCTGGCCGGTGGCAATCAGGTAGACGATGTAGCAGAGCGCCGGCACCGACAGCAAAAGCACCTCGAGCAGGAAACCCTGGCTCGGGCCGATCGGCAGCGTCTTGCGGAAGAAGCCGTAGGCGGCAAAGGAAAAGGCGAGCGCCAGCGACACCCAGGGCAATTTGCCTGCCTCGACAGTCAGCACCGTCACCGCGATGGCGGCCAGCACAACAGCCGAGATCTGCAGCCGGTCGAGCTTCTCGCCGAGCAGCACGGCGCCGACGATGACATTGACCAGCGGGTTGATGTAGTAGCCCAGCGCGGTCTCGACGGTACGGTCGACCGCGATCGCCCAGACATAGATGCCCCAGTTGACCGAGATCAGCACCGCCGTCAGTGCCGCCATGGCAAGGCTCTTCGGCGAACGGATCGCCGCCTTGAAGTCGGCGGTGCGGCCGGCCCAGAGGAGCACCGCCGCCGCGATCGGCACCGACCAGACGACGCGGTTGGCGATCACCTCGGCAAGCGGCAGATGCGCCACCGCCTTCATATAGAAGGGCAAGAGCCCCCAGAGGAAATAGGCGCCAAGTGCCAGAAGGAAGCCGCGGCGGCCCTTGGCGACTTGATCGGGATCGGCTTTAGCGGTGACCATGGCCCAATGCTATGGCCCAGCGGGCCGCCCAAGACCATCACAAAATTATGATGGATCAACGGAGTTTTGGTGATGGCTCAGCGGGCCGGGACCGCTTCCTTTCCGTGGCGCCGCATCACAATTCGCCTCCGCCGGTCCGCCTACAGAATTTTCTGTTTGCGATGGCCCGCCCGTAGTAATAGCCTCATTTTAGCGCTTGGGGGAATTCTAATATGAAGTGATTCTGGAACCCTTCAATGTCGCGCCTGACAAGTGCCATAAAGAATAGGAAGTATACTTTCTTCCGAGCGCAGCTCGGGGTAAGGCGTCATCTGGCCGACTCGGTCGCCTATCGGGCTTACCGCGCGACAACAGACATCGATTACTTCTTTCACGTTTTCCCGGACCGCAAGCTGATCTATGTGGAAGTACCCAAGGCGGGTTGCACCACAGTCAAGCGACTCCTTTCGATCTGCGCCTACGGAATCAACCATGATGACGATCCCGAAGCATATCATTCGCGTCGAAAATCCGGACTGCTTGCCCCGAGCGACGTCGGCGTAAAACTGTTCGAATCGCTGCTGCGCGACCCGGAGACGCTGATTTTCTCGGTGGTGAGAAATCCATTCTCCAGATTGCGGTCATGTTATCTCAACAAGTTCTATAAGCTCAAACTATCCGACCCAGGAAATACCGGACTGATTGAGCAATTGATGGGCGACATGACCTCATTGTCCTCGTCCGACATCGACCGAGACCAACTGTCTTTCGACAGCTTCGTCAAAGGCGCCTGCACAACGGCTGCTCTCGGCAAGAACGGCCATTGGAGCCTGATGTCAGCAATAATTCCGAATTCGAGCGACTTCAGGATCGAGATCATAAAGCTCGAATCCCTGGCCGAAGGCTTGAATCCTGTCTTGGCCCGATTAGGCGCTTCGGAGGAAATTCGAAACTCGCTGGCAAAACCGCTCAACCAGTCTGCCCCTACGCCAGGAATTGCATGGACCCGGCCGCTGGTTGATCAGGTCAGGCGGGCCTATGCGGAGGATTTCAGGCGGTTCGGTTATGATGCCGACTATCGAGCCGGCTGACGGTCCGAATCCCCCTACTCCGCGGCCACCATCCCAGCCATCTCGCGGTTCTTCATCAGCTTGTAGATGATCGAATCCATAAGCGCCTGGAAGGAGGCGTCGATGATGTTTTCCGAAACGCCGACCGTCCACCAGCGGGCGCCGGTGGAATCATGCGACTCGACCAGGACGCGCGTGATGGCCTCGGTGCCGCCATTGAGGATACGCACCTTGAAGTCGGCGAGCTCGAGATCGACGATCTCGCTTTGGTATTTGCCGAGGTCCTTGCGCAGCGCGATGTCGAGCGCGTTGACCGGGCCGTGGCCTTCCGCCACCGACATCTTCTCCTCGCCATCGACCTCGACCTTCACGATCGCCTCGGAGACGGTCTTCAGATTGCCGTTGGCGTCGAAGCGGCGCTCGACCATGCAGCGGAAGGAGGTGACGTTGAAGAACTCCGGCAAGCCGTGCAGCATTTTTCGCGCGAGCAGCTCGAAGGACGCGTCGGCGCCTTCATAGGCATAGCCTTCGGCCTCGCGCTCCTTGACGACGGCGATCAAGGAGTCGAGCCGGTTGTCGTCCTTCGGCACATCGATGCCGCGCCGCTTCAGCTCGGCGAGGAAATTCGCCTTGCCGCCCTGGTCGGAGACCATGACTCGCCGGCGGTTGCCGACGGCTTCCGGCGGCACATGTTCATAAGTCGCCGGCTCCTTGGCCAGAGCCGAGGCATGGATGCCGGCCTTGGTGGCGAAGGCGGACGAACCGACATAGGGCGCCTGCGCTTCCGGCGCACGGTTGAGCAATTCGTCGAAGGCGCGGGAGAGCCTGGATATTCCGGTCAGATCCTCGGCTGAAATGCCGGTTTCGAAACGGTCGGCGAAGGCGGGCTTCAGCGAAAGCGTTGGGATGATGGTGATCAGATTGGCGTTGCCGCAGCGCTCGCCGATGCCGTTCAACGTGCCCTGGATCTGGCGCACACCAGCTTCTACGGCGGCCAGCGAATTGGCCACCGCCTGTCCAGTGTCGTCATGCGCATGGATGCCGAGATGGTCGCCCGGGATGCCGCCGGCGATCACCTTGCCGACGATTTCGCGCACTTCCGAGGGCTGCGTGCCGCCATTGGTGTCGCACAGCACCACCCAGCGGGCTCCGGCTTCATAGGCGGTCCTGGCGCAGGCCAGCGCGTAATCGGGATTGGCCTTGAAGCCGTCGAAGAAATGCTCGCAGTCGACCATCGCCTCCTTGCCGGCGGCCACCGCCGTCTCGACCGAGGCCTTGATGGACTCCAGATTCTCCTCGTTGGTGCAGCCGAGCGCCACACGGACATGATAGTCCCAGCTCTTGGCGACAAAGCAGATGGCGTCAGACTTCGACTGCACCAGCGCCGCCAGCCCCGGATCGTTGGAGGCCGAGACCCCGGCACGCTTGGTCATGCCGAAGGCGACGAATTTCGCGCTTTCCGTCCGCTTCTTCTGAAAGAAGGCGGTGTCGGTCGGGTTGGCGCCCGGATAGCCGCCCTCGACATAGTCGATCCCGAACGCGTCGAGCAGTTTTGCGATGGCGATCTTGTCCTCGACGGAAAAGTCGATGCCCGGCGTCTGCTGGCCGTCGCGCAGAGTGGTGTCGAAGAGATAGAGGCGTTGTTTCTTCATGGCGATAGCTCGAAATGCCGGGATCCTTCGCGCGCCCCTCTGTCCTGCCGGACATCTCCCCCACTTGGGGGGAGATTGGACGGCACTTCGGCTTTCGCCAATCCCCAGCGTTGCAGGAGAAGCGGCAGGGCCGAAGCTGCTGATCTCCCCCCAAGTGGGGGAGATGGCCGGCAGTCCAGAGGGGGGCGCCGTAGAGCACGAACCTGCATCATTATTTCCCTGCAAACCGATCCGTGGCCCGGATCAGCCGATCCAGAATCCCCGGCTCGGAATAGGCGTGGCCAGCGCCTTCGATGAGGTGGAAATCCGCCTTCGGCCAGGCCTTGTGCAGCGCCCAGGCATATTTCGCCGGGCACGGCATGTCGTAGCGGCCGTGGACGATGGTGCCGGGAATGTCCTTCAGTTTCCAGGCGTCGCGGAGCAGTTGCCCTTCCTCCAGCCAGCCGGCATGGACGAAATAGTGGTTCTCGATGCGGGCGAAGGCGATGGCGTAGTCATCCTGGCCGAACGGATCGCTGGTCTCGGGTTCGGGAAGCAGCGTGATCGTCTCGCCCTCCCAGATGCTCCAGGCGCGGGCGGCCTCCACTTGGCGCGCGCGGTCGGAGCCGACCAGCCGCTTGCGGTAAGCGGCCATCATGTCGCCGCGCTCGGCCTCGGGGATCGGCGCGAGAAAACGCTCCCATTTGTCGGGAAACATCTCGGAGACGCCGAACTGATAATACCATTCGAGCTCGGCCCGGGTGAGCGTGTAGATGCCGCGCACGATGAGCTCGCTGACGCGCTCGGGATGCGTCTCGGCATAGGCGAGCGCCAGCGTCGAGCCCCAGGAACCGCCGAAGACCAGCCATTTGTCGAAGCCGGCCATCTCGCGCAGGCGCTCGATGTCGGCGACGAGATGCCAGGTGGTGTTGGCTTCCAGCGAGGCGTTGGGCGTCGATTTCCCGCAGCCGCGCTGGTCGAACAGGATGACGTCGTAGAGCTTCGGGTCGAACAGGCACCGGTGCTTTGGCGAGATTGTGCCGCCCGGGCCGCCATGCAGGAACACGGCGGGCTTGGCGCCCCTGGTGCCGCAGCGCTCGCAATAGATGGTGTGGCCGTCGCCGACATCGAGCATGCCCGACTCGAACGGCTCGATCTCGGGATAGAGGCTGCGCAAGGAACCACTGTGGATCGTCATAGTTTCAAGCCCTGCTGCGGCCAGTTGGCCGTCTCGTGGTCGGGGTGCTGGAAGGAGATGATCTGCTCCTGCCGTCGGTAGAAATCGGGATCGTCGAGGATCGGCGCCTCGAAGATCTTCTCCACCCAGGGCAGCCGCACCGCGTAGTTGACCTGGATCTGCGGCGCGAGATCGGAGCGGTCGTCGAACGCGCCGATGGCGATCTCCAGCGCGCCCGGCTGGCGGTAGGTCAGCGGCGTGCCGCAGCGGGCGCAGAAGCCGCGGTCGATGTTGACCGAGGACTGGAAATAGGTCGGCTCCTCATGGGTCCATTCGACGCCGTCCTTCGGCACCGTCACGAGCGCGCCGAAGAAATTGCCGAACTGCTTTTGGCACATGCGGCAATGGCAGATGGACGGGCGTCCGAGCTTGCCGTGCACGCGAAAACGCACGGCGCCGCACTGGCAGCCGCCGGTTCGAACTTGATCGGTCATGGTCTTTCCTCCGGCGGCCATTGGTCGGTGTCGTGGTCTGGATGCTGATAGGAGACGAGCTCGGCGAGGTAAGGCGCAGAGGCGATATCGGCCATCGTGTCCTCGGACGGCAGCTTGGGGATGCCGTCGACATAGGGGAGCTTCGCCTCCGTCCCCCACTGGATGGTCGGCGCGATGCCGGTCGGGTCATCGAAGGTGGCGATCGCCAATGCGATACCGTCGGGCGCCTCGAAGGTCAGCGGCGTGCCGCATTCGGCGCAGAAGCCGCGCCAGGCGGCGTTGGACGAACGGAAGCGTTTCGGCTCGCCGCGCGTCCAGTCGAGCGTGGCGCCGCGCACCGACACCAGCGGCAGGTAGAAATTGCCGCTCGCCTTCTGGCACATGCGGCAATGGCAGACCGAGGCGTCGCCCAACGCGCCTTCGACGCGGAAGCGCACGGCGCCGCACTGGCAGCCGCCGGTGTAGATCGGCCTGTTGTCGAGGCTCATCGCTCACTCCGTTTCATGGGCTGCCTTAGGGGCTCATTCCGGGTCATGACAGACCGCCTCGACATTGTTGCCGTCGGGATCGAAGACGAAGGCGCCGTAGTAGTTCGGATGATAGTGCGGACGCAGGCCCGGCGCGCCATTGTCCCTGCCGCCGGCGGCAAGCGCTGCCGCATGGAAGGCGTCGACCTCAGCGCGGCTGCGCGCGGTGAAGGCGATGTGCTGGTGATCCTTCGGCTTCTCCTTGCCGGCACTCACCCAGAACACCGGCCGGTCGCGGCCATAACCGCCGACCTTGGCGCCGCCGGTGTATTCCTCCGGCACCATGTAGAGCAGCGAAGCCCCCAACGGCGCCATCGCCTTGTCGTAGAAAGCCTTCGACGCGTCGAAATCGAAAACGGTGATGCCGAGATGATCGATCACAGGACGAGCTCCTCCCTTGGTGGCGCGGCGGCCAGCCCGGCCACGATGACGATGTGCTGGCAGACATTGTCGATAACGCGGATCACGTCGTCGTTCCAGAAGCGCAGGATGGTCCAGCCTAGAGCTTCAAGCTTCGCGGTTCGCGCGACGTCGGACGCCGAAACTTCGGCAAGAGCGTGCTGAGAGCCATCAATCTCGACGATCAGCTTCTTGCTGGGGCAGGCAAAATCGACGATGTAGCCAGCTATGGGCATCTGACGCCTGAACGCCATTCCCATCAGCCTATCAGCACGGACCTCATTCCAAAGCTTCAACTCGGCATCGGTCATCGCCTTGCGCATCTTGCGCGCATTGCCGCGATTGGCGGGAGATACCCGATGATGAGTCATTGCGAGGCCCCCCTCTCTGCCCTGCCGGGCATCTCCGCCTCAAGGGGGGAGATCAGCAGCTTCGCCGACGGCGCCCAATCTTCAACGTTGACGGTTGGCGAAAGCCCAGGCGACATCCAATCTCCCCCCTTGAGGGGGAGATGTCCGGCAGGACAGAGAGGGGGGCCTCGCTCCAACCTCTCCCGTATGGAGGCATCCACCTTCACCGCTTGATCTCCCACGTCGTCACACGCGCGCCGGTGACAGGATCCTTGCCGTCCTTCAACTGCACGCCCTGAGCCAAAAGCTCGTGGCGGATGCGATCAGCCTCGGCCCAGTTCTTGGCAGCGATAAACTCCAGACGATCCGCGATGGCCTTGGCGACCGCCGTCTCGTCCACCTTGGCCGCGCCGACGTCGAAGCCGAGGAAGGCCAGTGCCGCTTTCAACGAAGCGGCGGCGGCATTGCCACCATCGCCGCCAGCCTCGACCGCCTCGCCGGCAAGCTGCGTCAGCCGCTGGAAGGCGGTGTAGGTGGCAAGGTCATCCGAGAGCGCTTCCACCACTTCGGCCGGCAGGTCCTTCGCGGCCGCGGGCGCAAGATCGGCCGCGCGCTTCCATTTGCGCAGCGTGTTTTCCGCCTCCTCCAGCTTGCGCACGGAGAAGTCGATCGGCTCGCGATAGTGCGTCATCAGCATCGCCAGCCTGAGCACCTCGCCCGGCCAGGTGCGGCCGCCGAAGGTCTCGGTCTCCAGCAATTCGTGGATCGAGTAGAAATTGCCGAGGCTCTTCGACATCTTTTGGCCTTCGACCTGCAGGAAGCCGTTGTGCATCCACACGTTGGCCATGACCTTGGTGCCGTGGGCGCAGCGCGACTGGGCGATCTCGTTTTCGTGGTGCGGGAAGATCAGGTCCAGCCCGCCGCCATGGATGTCGAAGACCTCGCCGAGATAGGCGGCCGACATGGCCGAGCACTCGATGTGCCAGCCGGGCCGGCCCCTGCCCCACGGGCTTTCCCAGCCGGGCTCTTCCGGGCTCGACAATTTCCACAGCACGAAATCGCCGGGATTCTTCTTGTGCGCGTCGACGGCGATGCGCGCGCCGGCCTGCTGCTCGTCGAGATTGCGCTTGGAGAGCTCGCCATAATCCGGCATCGAGGCGGTGTCGAACAGCACCTCGCCGCCGGCGACATAGGCATGGCCGCGCTCGATCAGCTGGCGGATCAGCGACAGCATGTCGGCCTTGCCGTCGGCGCGGGGTGCGACGAACTCCGTCGCCCGCGGCTCGTAGGTCGGCTGCAGGCAGCCAAGCGCGGCGACATCCTTGTGGTACTGGTCGGCGGTCTTTTCGGTGACCTTGCGGATCGCATCGTTGAGCGACAACTTCCCGGCCGCGATCTCGCCGCCGAAGTCTCGCAGCGCCCTGGCGTTTATCTTGTCGTCGACATCCGTGATGTTGCGCACATACGTGACGTGCTTTTCGCCGTAGAGTTGGCGCAACAGGCGGAAAAGCACATCGAAGACGATCGCCGGCCTGGCATTGCCGATATGGGCAAAGTCGTAAACGGTCGGGCCGCAGACATACATGCGCACGTTTTGCGGGTCGATCGGAACGAACGGTTCCTTCGTCCGCGTCAGCGTGTTGTAGAGGCTGAGGCCCTTCGATGGTTCAGACATACGTGCCCTTCCGATCCCTTAGACTTGGATGGAGCCTTGCCTGCGCCACGGCGCAAAACAGGCTCCAGCCTGCTGGCCGGGGCGTTTTTTCCGATCTGGGGAAAGATGAGGCGAAAACGTCCGGACCAGCGCGAGGCTAGCCAATAATGCAAATGCCACAAATGGCGAAAGACGTTTTCATGGCCGGCTTTATCGCGCCGGCGGGTGTTGCCGTCAAGTCGCTCGGCTTAGGAAAGATGTCGTTGGATCACAGGTAAAGACCTGGCGAAACATTTTATTAAACATGTCGGCACAGTGATGAAACATTCGCCGGCTAGACCGCCCGGTGTCACGATTTGGACGGAATCAGCCGCCAAACGCTGAACACGAAACCGTTACCAGGGAAGAGAATCATGGCTCGCAGCAAGCAGGAACAGATCCGACAAACGCAGCCCGCGCTGGCCAACCACTACCGCGCGATCGGCCCGGCGGCCATCGTCGCCGCCCTCCTCCACACCGCGAAGAAGAAGAAGCCCGCGCAGAAGATCGTCTCGCCGCGCGCCGCCTGAAACGGCGCGACCGGCACGGTCTCCGACGATGGAGACGGCGGTGACGAGGGCGCCACGAGCGCCCTGGGGATGAAGGCCCCAAAGCAGCCTTTCGGGCAGGCAGCCTTCTGTTGGATGGTTTGACGCAATTCCGAACGGAAAACCGTTCCACACTTTTCCTGGAATTGCTCTAAAACAAGCTCATCTGGTTTTCGTCCGCGCCAGGCTTCTGGCGCCTGGGCTTTTCAACTTGCGGCGAAACGATGCCGCGCTCCTGGATCTCCGGCCCGGTGTTGGCGACCTTGTTGACCAGGTCGGAAACCGGTATCGCCTCGAAGAAATCGGGCTCGGCGGGCTTCAGCAGATCGAGCACGTGGCGCGGCTCCTGCGTGCGGCAGTCGAGCCAGCGGGCGAAGTCGCGCTCCTCGATCATCACCGGCATGCGATCGTGGATATGGGCGATACCGGCACTGGCCTCAGTCGTGATGATCGCGCCGGTGTCCATCTCGGAACCACCGGGCTCGGAGTAAGTCTCGATCAGGCCGGCGAAGGCGACCACGCCGCCGCGGCGCGGGCGGATCCAGTAGGGCTGCCCCTTGGCCGAACCCGATTGCTGCCATTCGTAGAAGCCCGATGCCGGCACAAGAGCGCGGCGGTGGCGCATGGCGGTCTTGAACGATGCTTTTTGCAACACGCCCTCGGAACGGGCGTTGATGAGCAGCGGAAACGCCTTGGTGTCCTCGACCCAAGCGGGAATCAGGCCCCAGCGCACCAGCATCGCCTGGCGGTCCGGCAGGTTGGACCCGGGTTCCCGCGGCGGGCCGGCAAGCGCCATCAGCACCGGCTGTGTCGGCGCGATGTTCTAGCGGGCCGGAAATCCCTCCAGTTCGGCCAGGCCGAGGAAGGCGGCGGTCTGGTCCGGCGTGGCGGTCAGGGCAAAGCGTCCGCACATGGATCTGGGCTTTTCGAGTGACGTGCCATCAAAAGTGGCGATGGAACCGCCACGCCGCAACGGCTAAAGCTGGATTCGCCCAATCGGTCCACAAAAGCCTGCAGAAGGATCGGCACGCATGGAAAAGCGCAAGATCATACCGGCCGTTTCGGTCGCGGTCGTGCGCGACGGCACCGTGCTTCTGGTCAAGCGTGGGCGGGCGCCATCGCAAGGGCTCTATGCCTATCCAGGCGGCAAGGTCGAACCGGGCGAAACGCTGGCGGAGGCTGCCGCACGGGAGTTGCGGGAAGAGACCGGACTTGAAGCCATCGACTACCGCCCGCTGCGCGACATCCATATCGACGGCAGCGGTGAAAACCACGCGGTCGACTATCTGCTGACGGTGTTCGGCGCCGCCTATGCCGACGGCGAACCAGTGGCCAGCGACGATGCCGAGACCGCGGCATTCTACACGCTGGCGCAAATGGCTGACATGCCGCTTGCCGATGCAGTGCTTGAGGTTGCGGTAGCGTTGCTTAACGATTCGCACAAGTAGCTTCGAGAATGCAACGCCATGACTTCAGACGTTTGCGCTGCCCCTCACCTGCCTGCCGGCATCCTCTCCCCGTATAGTGACGGGGAGAGGGACGCTGTCGCCAGCGATTTCGCCAACCGCCAACTGGCAGGGAATGCGCCAGCGCTGCACCATGCCCTTTCTTCCCGTCACTATACGGGGAGAAATGCCCGGCAGGGCAATGAGGGGCGGCGCCAACCTGGACAAGTTGAATTCCAACGGGCAAAGCGCTTTCATCCGATGGCCAATGCCAACAGCCTCACAGTCGCCTTGTGGACAACGAACTGTTCGATCACATAAGTCTATGACCCGCGCTTCCCCTCTTCTCGCCGCGTGCCTCGCTGTCGGCATCGCCGCTTCGCCGGTTCCGGCGCGCGCCGCCGAGGCGCCGTTCGAGCCGGGGCTGATGCGGCTGGCGGAAGTGCTGGGATCGCTGCATTTTCTGCGCAACCTGTGCGGTGAAAAGGGCGACCAGTGGCGGGTCGAAATGGAAAAGCTGCTCGAATCGGAAAATCCGGACCCTGACCGGCGCGCGCGCTTCATCGCCTCCTTCAACCGCGGCTACCGCTCCTTCAGCGGCACCTATACACGATGCACGCCTTCGGCGACCGAGGCCATCGCCCGCTACATGAAGGAAGGCGAGACGCTGTCGCGCGACATCGCTTCGCGCTACGGGAACTGAGGCGGCTCGGGCCGCCAATACGTTTTGCCCAGATTTCTTGCGACAATTGGCGCCAATGTGATGTGCCTTATTGTCTCCTGTCCCGCTCTGGTGCAATCATCTGTTGCGGTTTCGCAACAGTATTAATGAAACGTTAGCGCGCGATTGCGGAATTAACTCAAACTGAAGGTTTTGATGCCGCAAGCCGGCCTAATCGGCTAAGCTCGGCATCGATTGAGCGCAGTCTCGCCGACAATGTGAATTTCGACCCTAAAAATGTCGTATTTACAATGACTTACTTGAGACTGCGGACGAACTGACAGCCCAAGCCGGATCCACTGTTGGATCGCCGCTTGCAGTAAGGTGGACATCGCAATGGAACATGGTGTCAGCGACATCGACGCATTGGTCAGGGAAGAAAAACGCCTGACCGCCGTTGAGAGCCACAGCGAGGCATGGGCGGAAGGCCTGTCGGCCGGCATCGAGCCGGAAATCATCGCCGAGGCGGCGTTGGAGACGGCTTTCGGCGAGATGTTGCGCGCCAATGGCGAGACCTCGGCGCTGGCGCTGCTCGACCGCATGCGGGAAAAGGTGATCGCCGGCGCCTTCGAGCCTGAACGGCTGAAGCACTGAGCGTTTCACGGAAACGGCGAACCACTCTATCTCTTTGTTTTTACGCAATTCCGGACGGAAAACCGCTCACACTTTTCCTGGAATTGCTCTAGTCATCTGTTTTGACAGCGACTTTTCGACAGTGACTTTTGACGAGTGCACGCCGTTTGGGCATCATGCCCATGCGCTTGACCATTCAAGGCGCCGCCCGGATCAGGCCGGGGAACAATGGAGAGGCAAGCGGTGAGATTTTCGATGTCAGGCCGGCCGCGCGGGCTGACGCTCAACATCCTGATCGCCGCTTCCTGCCTCGCGCTGCCTTTGTGCCTCGCCAGCACGCCTTCCTACGCACTGAGTGAGATCCAGCGCGAGGACCTGCCTTCCCCGGTGGCCCCGCCCGCCGACAGCGACAGCGCCGCGCCTGGCGCGACCGTGCCGATGCCGGAAGCGCCCGGCTCCAAGCCTTCGGACAGCGGCCAGCCGGCAGACGACACCGACAAGTCGGAGCCGGAAACGCCGCCCGCCAATGGCGGCATCACCAGCCCGCGCGCCGATCCGGACGCGCCGCCGCCGGCGGTCGTCTACGACCTCAACACGCTTCCTGAACCGGTCAAGCGCATGCATGGGCTGATCATCGAGGCCTGCCGTACCGGCGACATCGAGAAGCTGCGGCCGCTGATCGGCAAGGGCGATTCCATGACGCAATTGTCGCTGGGCGATATCGACGGCGACCCGATCACCTTTCTCAAGGGCCTCTCGGGCGACGGCGACGGCCAGGAGATCCTCGCCATCCTTGAAGAGGTGCTTTCGGCCGGCTATGTCCATGTCGACACCGGCACGCCGCAGGAACTCTATGTCTGGCCGTATTTCTTCGCGCTGCCGCTCGACAAGCTCGATGCCAGGCAACGCGTCGAATTGTTCAAGCTGGTCACGGCTAGCGATTATGACGACATGAAGCAGTTCGGCGCCTATATCTTCTACCGCGTCGGCATCACGCCGACAGGGCAGTGGCTGTTCTTTGTGGCCGGGGATTGAACCCCTTAGACCGGCAGCGCCTCGGAAAATTCCACCGCCCTGCCCTGGCCGGGTGTCGCGATCTCACCTTCCCACATGACGCGATTGCCGCGCAGGATGGTGCCGACCGGCCAGCCGGTGACCTCCCTGCCGTCATAGGGTGTCCAGCCGGCTTTGGAGCCGGCCTGGGCGTTGGTGATGGTCTCGCGCCGCTTCATATCGACGATGGTGAAATCGGCATCGTAGCCGGCGGCGATGCGGCCCTTCCTGGCCATGCCGAAGATGCGCTGCGGGCCGTGGCTGGAAAGGTCGACGAAGCGCTGCAGCGTGAGCCGGCCGGCGTTCACATGGTCCAACATGATCGGCACCAGCGTCTGCACGCCGGTCATACCGGACGGCGAGGCCGGATAGGCCTTTGCCTTCTCGGCCAGCGTATGCGGCGCATGGTCTGATCCCAGTACATCGACGATGCCTTGATGAATGCCGTGCCAGACGCCGTCGCGGTGGCGAGCCGCGCGCACCGGCGGGTTCATCTGGATCAGCGTGCCAAGCCTGGCATAGTCGTCCGCCGTCAGCGTCAGATGATGCGGCGTCGCTTCGCAGGTCGCGACATCCTTGTGCTGCTCGAGGAAGACGATTTCTTCCGCGGTCGAGATGTGCAGCACATGGATGCGCGCGCGCGTCTGCCTGGCGATGCGCACCAGGCGCTCGGTGCAGCGCAGCGCCGCGATCTCGTCGCGCCAGACGGGATGCGACGACGGATCGCCCTCGACGCGCTCGCCGAGCCGCTCGCGCAGACGGAATTCGTCTTCCGAATGGAAGGCGGAGCGGCGGCGGGTGTTGCGCAGGATCGAGGCGAC
>NZ_RZRY01000013.1:17012-32310 GCF_003998035.1 Mesorhizobium sp. M2A.F.Ca.ET.039.01.1.1
GGCGACGCCTTCATCGTCCTCGACCAGAAGGTCGCCGGTGGACGAGCCCATGAACACTTTGATGCCGGCCGCTCCCGGCAACCGTTCCAGTTCGCCGACATCGCGAGCATTGTCGCGCGTGCCGCCGACCCAGAAGGCGAAATCGCAATGCATGCGGCCGGTTGCGCGGCGTACTTTGTCGGCCAGCGCCGCCTCGCTGGTGGTCAAAGGATTGGTGTTGGGCATTTCGAAGACGGCGGTGACGCCGCCCAGCACTGCCGCGCGAGAACCCGTCTCCAGATCTTCCTTGTGCTCCAGCCCCGGCTCGCGGAAATGCACCTGACTGTCGACGACGCCCGGCAGGATGTGCAGGCCGGTGCAGTCGATGGTCTCGCCGGCCGAGGCCTGGCCGAGATCGCCGATCCGCGCGATGCGTCCGCCCTTCACGCCGATGTCGCGGCGACCCTCGCCGTCATGATTGACCACGGTGCCGCCTGTCAGGATGAGGTCGAAGGTGGTTGCCATGGCCAGGTCCAATCTCTTGCGGGGGGAGTGTGGCCGGCTTACGTAATGGCCGAACGTTTTGCAAGATCAGGCCGACTTCCCTCATGCCCTTTACCCAGCTCAACGACCGCGCGCTCATTACCGTGTCAGGCCCCGATGCCGAGCATTTCCTGCAGAACATCCTCACCACCGATCTCGATACCCTGAAGCCCGGCGAGGCCAAGCCCGGCGCGCTGCTTTCGCCGCAGGGCAAAATCCTGTTCGATTTCCTGATCTCGCGCGCCGGCGACAACGGTTTTCGGCTCGAATGCCGGGCCGACACCGCCGACGATTTCGTGCGCCGGCTGGTGCTTTATCGGCTAAGGGCAAAGGCCGAGATTGCCAAGCAGGATCAGGTGGTTGTCACGGTCGCGTGGGGCGATGATTCAACCGCCTCATCTTCCGATTCAACGGCGCTTGCCGACACGCGTTTTCGCGACGTGGCGGTGAGGCGCACTTATGGCGGCGGGGCAAAGGACGGTGGCGATCCTGATGGCTGGAAAGCCGTCCGCATCGCCAACGGCATCGCCGAAAGTGGCGCCGACTACCAGCTTGGCGACGCCTTCCCGCATGACGTGCTGCTCGACGAAACCGGCGGCGTCGGCTTCAAGAAGGGCTGCTATATCGGCCAGGAAGTGGTCTCGCGCATGCAGCATCGCGGCACCGCACGGCGCCGGGTTCTGATCGCATCGGCTGACGGCCCCCTGCCCGCTTCGGGAACCGAGCTTACCGTCGCCGGCCGGCCGGTGGGCGCGCTCGGCTCGGTTGGCGGCAGGACCGGACTTGCCATTGCCCGCATCGACCGGGTCAAGGCGGCGCTCGATGCCGGCGAGGCGATCCTGGCGGGCGAGGTTCCGGTGACGCTCGCGATTCCCGCCTGGGCGAAGTTCAGCTTCCCTGAAGGCGCGGCCAGCGCGGAGGAGGCCTGATGGCGGCCGACCGGGCCGGCGCGCCGCCGCGCGCCTGGCAACGCATGCTTTCGGGACGGCGGCTCGACCTTCTCGACCCCTCGCCGCTCGACATCGAGATCGCCGACATCGCCCATGGGCTCGCCCGCGTCGCCCGCTGGAACGGCCAGACCAGCGGCGACCATGCCTTCTCCGTCGCACAGCACTCGCTGCTGGTCGAGGCGCTCTATGGCGAGTTGGCACCGCGGGCCACGGCGGAGGCGCGGCTCGCCGCGCTGCTGCACGATGCGCCGGAATATGTCATCGGCGACATGATCTCGCCGTTCAAATCGGTGATGGGCGGCTCCTATAAGGATTGCGAGCTGCGCCTGCAGCGCGCGATCCATCTGCGTTTCTCGCTGCCGGCGGAGCTCGCCGCCTCCTTGCGCAAGGACATCAAGCGCGCCGACCAGATCGCCGCCTATTTCGAGGCAACGCTGCTGGCCGGCTTTTCGACGGCGGAAGCGACCGAGTATTTCGGCCGCCCGCGCGGCTTCTCCGCCGACCGCTTCGACCTCACGCCCAAATCCGTCACTTGGGCGCAAACGGCTTTCCTCAAGCGTTTCAAGACACTGGATGCCATGCGCCAGTCTTCGTTCGTCGCCAATTCGGCCATTTGAAAGAACGCTAAATTAACCGGCTACCAGGACAGTATAGCGTTCGGTCACGGTCCGAAGGCGTGCTCATGCCTGGCGTTCATGTCAAGACGGCTTCCACCGCCGGCAAGCGAAGAACGGCCGCTATCGGTCCGGCACGGCGGATTGCGAACGAATTACGGGCCCAGAACGAGCGTTTCGCGGCCGCCGTCGAGAACATGTCGCATGGGCTATGCATGTTCGACGCCGATGAGCGGATGATCATCTGCAACCGCAATTACATCGATCTCTTCCGCCTCGACGCCAAGGTGGTGAAGCCTGGCATCCGATACTTCGACATTCTGCAGCACAGCGTCGATGTCGGCGTCGCCTCGCAAAGCGCCGAAGAACTCCATGCTATCCGGAAGCCCTATATCGACGGCGCCAAGCCTTCGACCTACGAGGAAGTCCTGTCCGACGGGCGCATCATCGTCATTTCCCATCGGCCCATCGCCGTCGGCGGCTGGGTTTCGATCTATGAGGACGTGACCGAGCGGCGGCGAGCCGAGGCGGAGCTGAAGGAGCAGCACCGCCGGTTCGACGCTGCTTTGGCCAACATGTCGCAGGGCCTGTTGATGTACAGCGCCGAGGGCCGCCTGATCGTCCGCAACCAGCGCTTCCTGGATCTTTGCAACGCGAAGGCTGCCGATTTCACGCTCGGCATGACGCACCGTCAGATGCTGGAGAAACTCGTGGCTCTCGGCATCTTCGTGCCTGTTGAAGTCGACATAGAGGTGGAAAAGGCGAAGGCGGCCCTGGACGCGGGCCAGCCGCGCTCGAGCTATCGCGAACTGGTCGACGGCCGAACGCTCTTCGTCCTGCGGCGGCCGCTCGCCGGCGGCGGCTGGGTGGCGACCTTCGAGGACGTGACCGAGCGGCGCCGCGTCGAGGAGCGCATGACGCATCTTGCGCATCACGACACGCTGACAAACCTGCCCAACCGCTCGATGTTTCGCGAGAAGCTGGACCAGGCGCTTGGCGAGGCCAAGGCCAAGCCGCTGGCGATCCTCTCGCTCGACCTCGACCGCTTCAAGGCCGTCAACGACACGTTCGGCCACCCGGCCGGGGACTGGCTGCTGAAATGCGTCGCCAAGCGGCTGCAGCATGCCGTGCGCGGCAGCAAGGACGTGGTCGCCCGCTTCGGCGGCGACGAGTTCGCCATCATCCAGTCCGGCATCAAGAGCGCCGCCGACGCCGAAAAGCTTGCCAAGCGCATCGTCGAGATCGTCGGCAAGCCCTATCGCGACAAGGGACGCGAAATGCATGTGGGCGTGAGCCTGGGCATCGCGCTCCATCCCGGTGACGGGCACGATGCCGACACGCTGCTCACCAATGCCGACATGGCGCTCTACCAGGGCAAGAGCGAAGGTCGCAACGTCTATCGCTTCTTCGAGCCGGGCATGGATGCCCTGATGCGGGAGCGCCGCGCGCTTGAGGCGGATCTTGAAGCAGCCGTTTCCAAGCGCGAGTTCGAGCTCGATTTCCAGCCGATCCTCAACATCGGCTCCGGCGAAATTGTCGGCGCGGAAGCCCTGATGCGCTGGCGCTCGCCATCGCGCGGCCTGGTGTCGCCGGAAAACTTCATCGCCGCCGCCGAGGAGACCGGACTGATCGTGCAGCTCGGCGATTGGGCGCTTCGCAAGGCTTGCAGCGTGGCCGCCCATTGGCCGCCGGAGATGCGCATGGCCGTCAACGTCTCGGCCGCACAGATCAAGAGCGGCGGCTTCGCCCGCAGCGTGATCTCGGCGCTCGCCTTTTCGGGCCTGCCGGCCAACCGCCTGGAACTCGAAATCACCGAAACAGTGATGATGGACGAAAGCGACGCGGTGCTGAGGACGCTCAGCCAATTGCGCGGTCTCGGCGTGCGCATCGCGCTCGACGATTTTGGCACCGGCTATTCCTCGCTCGGCTACCTCCGGCGCTTTCCAGTCGACAAGATCAAGATCGACCGCTCCTTCATCCGCGACCTCGACAGGCGCGACACGGCGGCGATCGTGCGCACCGTGATCGGTCTCGGCGCCGAGCTCGGCGTCATCGTCACCGCCGAAGGCGTCGAGACCGAAGCGCAGCTCGACATGCTGCGCAAGGCCGGCTGCGGCGAGGCGCAAGGCTATCTCATCGGCGTGCCGGCCAAAGCGGCCGACATGAGCCGGCTGCTGCGTTCGCCGGCGCTGCTGCGCCAGTCAGTCTGATATATATGCGCTGTCTCACTGACGCGTCGGTCGCTTAGCGCAGCGTCTCGTTGTACTTCTCGTGGAAGCTCACATAGCCGGGCTCGACCACTTTGAGATGGCGCTCGATCAGCCGGTGGAATTCCGGCAGCTGGTGGAACGGGACGCCGGGATAGGCGTGGTGCTCGGCATGGTAAGGCATGTTCCAGGCGAGCTTGCGCACGAAACAGTTGGTCAGCGTCGTGCGGGTGTTTTCCAGCATGTTGGCGACGAAGGGACAGCGGCCGTGCTCGGCGAGCAAATAGAGCCTGAGGAACGGTTGGCCGAGCAGCGCGGGCACGATCCAGACAGTGAGCAGCACCGACGCCTTGAACCACACCGCGAGCGCCAGCAGAACGAGATAGAAGGCGATCATCGCCCGCGCCTCGGCCTTCACCTTCGGCAGCCCCTTCGGCGGCACGTAGCTGTCCCGGCAGCGCCCCATCGCATTGGTGTAGAGCGTCTTGAAGTGGCCCCACCACACGGGCAGCCCTGAGACGTGGACGATGTATTGCCGCATCGTCTCGGGCTTCGGGAAGGCCAGCTCCGGATCGTTTTCCGGATCCTGAGTGAAGCGGTGATGGGCGAAATGGAAGTAGCGGAACCAGTCCGCCGGCAGCGCGATCGCCAGGCTGCAGAAGCGCGCGACCACATCGTTCAGCCATTGCGTTTCGAATGCCGTCCGGTGCACGGTTTCATGCAGCAGGGTGAACAGGAAGATGATCAGGATGCCCTGGGGCAGCATCAGGACCGGCCAGAACGGCACCTTGGCCGCGATCAGCGCGCCAAGGACGGTGATCGCCCCGAGATGGAGCGCGAACTGGACAAGGCCCGGCCCATCCGATTTGCCGGTCAGCCGCCCGCGCTCCTCATTCGTCAGCGAGGCGATCACCTGGCGATGGTCGACGGTTTCGTGATGATCGATTGCGTTCATGAGTCACGATACTCTAGAAAGAAACCTTTCGAAAAACGAGGATTTCTGCGAAATAGATAAGATCACCTTATCTTTCGGATTGCCATGGTCGCCCTTCCCTCCTTGCGTGGACTTCAGGCCTTCGAAGCGGCGGCGCGCACAGGCAGCTTTGCCGCCGCGGCGGAGGAACTGTCGATCTCGGCAGCGGCCGTTAGCCAGCTCATCCGCACCGTCGAGGAGCAGATGGGACGACAACTGTTCCACCGCATCAACCGGCGGGCCGTGCTGACCGAGGCCGGGGTAGAGATGCTGCCGCGGCTCAGCATGGCCTTCCGGGAAATCGGCAGCGTCGCGCGCGATGTCAGCGGCGACGCGTTCCGGCCGAGGCTCGTGATCTCAGTGCCGCCTTCCATGGCGATGGGCTGGCTTTCCGAGCGGCTCGCCGGCTTCGTCGCATCCCATGGCGCCGCCGATATATCGCTAAGAGGCGACGACGATCCGGTGCCCTTCGATCATGAATTGGTCGACATCCGGCTCTCTTACGGTCCTCATTATCGGGAGCATCCGACCGAGGAAATCGCCAGGGATGCCGTCTATCCCGTTTGCGCACCGACACTGGCCTCAACCAATAGCGAAAACCTTGCTGGCCTGCCGCTGATCCACACCGATTGGGGACCGACCGGCGCGTCCTTTCCATCCTGGCGCAACTGGTTCGAGGCGTCGGGAAGCGAGCCCGGCCGTGCGGCGCAGCGCGGCCTTTCGGCCAACTCCTCGCGTGCAGCACTCGATCTCGCCATTTCAGGGCTGGGCGTGGCGCTGGCGCAAGGCATCTATTGCGCGCAAGCGCTGGAGGATGGCAAACTGGTGCGGGCCGCCGCGCAGTCCTTGGAACTGCGCCAGCCCTATTGCCTGACGATCCCCGAACGCAGCGCGAGGCGCGATGCCGTTGCGGCGTTCCGGGAATGGCTGGTCGAGGAATGCCGGCGCGCCGTCGGATCGCCGGCGCTGGGCGTTGCTGCTCAGCGTCGTCTTTGACCGAATTGGCCTGCGGCGCGACGCGCCGGCTCGGCTACGGCTGCCTGTCGAACCGGCTGGGCACGCGGTCCGTCGGCAAATCCACCCGGCACGAGCCCAAGCACTATTATGGCGGCGATGAAACCGTATTGCAGAATGTCGAAGGTCAGTGGCGGAAGACTGCCGGGAAGAACCGAGATCGCGAGCTTCGGAGCAAGAATGCCGAACCCCACGGCGGCAGGCCAGCCAATGTCGCGCACGCGAGCAAACACCATCCAAATGATCGCAACGAGGGTGGCAAAGCCCATCGCCGCAAGCATCGAGATGTAAATCGTCCCGATGGCGGAGCTTTTTGCCTCCATGGCGATCGCCTGGGCGACGATGCCGGAGGCATGCTCCTCGGCGGATTTCGGAGCATCGTGCATCCCATAATCCGGGACTCTCAGTTCCTCGACAAAGGACCTCTGAGTACGGGCTATATTGTTGCCGTCAGCCGCATAGATTTGCTTCTGAACACCTTCTTTTGCCCCGACCAGAAAATGCTCGATCGGGTCCTTGGCAAAATCAAATCCGATCAAAAACACAAGAAGGAAAATGTAGAGTATTTGGCCGCAATTACCTGATTGAAACAGCCTGATCATCTTCTGAGAGCCTTGAGGCAATCCACAATACAGGCGGGATAGCAAATCGGGCTTAAGACGCAGTTAGACGGTTCCACGCAAATTGAGCAAACGGCTGCCGGGATCGTTGCTCAGAGATGCCCGGCCAGCGCAACCACCATGTCCTTGCTGCTGGCTACGGGAACGATCTCGAACTCCACGAGATCCGCCCATTCGATGACCCAGCGCTGCAGCACCGTCGCGTCATCGGCTTCGACCAGCATGAAGCAGCGGCTCATGTCACTCGCGATCCAGCTGTGATGCACCACGAGTTCATCCGGCTTCAGCCGGCCCTTGTCGCGGAAACGGCGGTAGATTTCCTTGCGGTCCGAACCGTGAAAATCCTCGATCACGAAGAACAGCATACTTTTCCCTCAGTTCGAATGATTCAGTACTGATGAAACCGAGGGAAGCGAGGAGGTGATGCCCAATTCTTCAATTCTCCAGTTCTTCAATTCCTCAGTTCCTCAGTTCCTGTTCCCCCGCCCCTACTTCTCCGGCCGCTCCAGACGTTCCAGGAACCACTGCGTCAGCCGCACCCAGAGCTCGTCCTTCTCGCCGGAATCCTCCCAGCCATGATCGAGATTGGGATTGTCGTTGACCTCGATGACGAAGACCCCGTCCGTGGTCTCCTTGAGGTCGACGCCGTAGAGGCCGTCGCCTATGCATTTTGCCGCCCGCACAGCCGTCTCGACGACATGCGGCGGCGTCTGCTTCAGTGTAAAGGTCTTGATGCCGCCCTGGTCGGGCTTGCCGCTGGCCTTGTGGTTGACGATCTGCCAGTGCTTCTTTGCCATCAGGTAATGCACGGCAAACAGCGGCTGGCCGCCGAGCACGCCGACGCGCCAGTCATATTCGGTCGGGATGAATTTCTGCGCGATCAGGAGATCGGAATCTTCCAGCCACTCCGTCGCGAGCTTGGTGAGCTCCGCCATGTTCTCGCATTTCTTGACGCCGCGCGAGAAGGACGAATCCGGTATCTTCAGCACCAGCGGGAAGCCAAGCGTCTGCGCCGCCACTTCGGAGTCGGAGGTGCCGGCGATCATCACCGTCGGCGGCACCGGCACCTTGTTGTAGGTCATCAGCTCGTTGAGATAGACCTTGTTGGTGCAGCGGATCATCGACAGCGGGTCGTCGATCACCGGCATGCCTTCCTGCTGGGCGCGGCGCGCGAAGCGGTAGGTGTGGTTGGAGATCGACGTGGTCTCGCGGATGAACAGCGCGTCGTAATTTGCGAGCTTGGCGAGGTCCTTCCTGGTGATCGGCTCGACTTCGACGCCCATCTTCTCGGCGATCCGCGCCCAATAGCGCAATGAGGAAATCTCCGACGGCGGCAATTCCTCATGCGGGTCGACCAGCGTCGCAAAAGTATAGCGCGCCGGCGTGCGGCCCTTGGTGTCGCGCCATTCGCGGTTGGTATAGGTCTCCAGGCATTGCAGGAAGAGCTCTTCCTCGTCTTCGGTCATGCGGGCGAGCGGCAGGAAGCCGATCTTGCGGATCGAGGCCCATTCGGCGCTGTCCTTGATGTGCACCTCCAGCGCCGGCGCGCGGAACCAGTCGAACAACAGCTTGGCGAAACGGTCCCAGACTTTCGACGGGCCGATGCCGAAGAAGATCGCGACCTTCGCCGGAAAAATCCCGCCGAGGTCCTTGCGGCATTTGTTCAAGGCAAGCTCGAGTTCCGGCAGCGCGTGCTCGTAGAGCTTGCGCTCGGACAGGTCGATCATCGTCTCGACGGTTGGGATCACCCTATGGCCGCGCGAACCGGCCAGCAGCGAAGCGTAGTAGCCGCGGCTCTGATAGCCGTAATTGTTCGACAGGTTGATCACTTTCGGCCGCTGGCCGCGGAACAGCGCCGGATGCGCGAGATAGTCGCGGTTGGTGATGATCTTGTGGGGTGTGGCCACCTGATCGAGATCGTTCTGCCTGCCCGTGAGGATTACCCAGGTCATTGTTCAGCGTTTTCCCAGAGTGATGGCGGCGCGCAGGCCGTCGCGGCCGAACTGCGCCATATTCATGAAGATGTCGTAGGGCACTGGAATGTTCGCGGCATCGAGTATGGTTTCCTGCCTTTCATCCTCGACCCATGGGTCGTGGATCAGGATATGGTCGCCATCGTCGCCGATGGCCAGCACCCAATGCGGCACCTTCTTGCCGAACATAAGGAATCCGCTGACCAGCACCAGCACCAGCTTGCCGTCGGCGAGAGCTTGGCGGATATCGCCGATGCTGAACGGACGGTAGTTGACGGGGATGCCGTAGAGTTCGGCGCGGCGGCGGAAATCGACCTGGGCGAGCTCCATCACGCGGCGCTTGTCCTCGCTCCTCACCGACTGCAGGAACAGCGCGCCGTAGAAGGAGACGAATATCTCGGCGGCAAGCCCGCTCTCATAGCCGGCGACGGCCAGGCCGAAAGGCTCGCAGCCGCCCGGACCCGACATCATGAAGACCGTGGTCGCCTCGCGCCACAGGCGGATTTCCATGACCGGATCGGGCACGAAGCCCCGGTGGAAATTCGCCATCGCCATCATCAGGCAGCAAGGGCCGCAGGTGAACTCGCAGGTCTGCTGGTAGAACGGCACTTTGGTTGCCGTGGGCGTGTCGCCGCGCAGCGTCTTTTCATAGCGCAGCGCGGTCGCGCCATCCTCGTAATAGTCGGGCTCGCGGCCCAGTTTCCGATAGCCGGCCTGCTCATAGATGCGGATGGCGCGATCATTGTCCTCGCGCACTTCGAGGCGCAGCAACAGCCGGTCGTGCTCGAAGGCCGCCTCTTCTGCGGCCGCGAGCAGGAGCCGGCCGATACCGAGCCGGCCGAAAAAGGGACCGACAGCGATGGAATAGAGCCGCGCGACGCCGCTGCCCTTGCGAAACAGCACCACCGCATAACCGGCGACCCGGCCCTCGTTCTCGGCCACCAGCATCTCGGCGGTTTCGCGTTCGATGAACTGGCGGAAGGAGCGGCGCGAGAGCCTGTCGCCCGGAAAAACAGCCTTCTCGATGGCGGCGAGGTCATCGACGTCTGACGCGCGGGCCTTGCGGATCTCGGCAGGCATGCGGGCTTGGGAGAACCTCGATTAGGTTTAAGAAACGGCCCCGGTGGATGCGTCGCGAATACTGGCCGAAGCGCCAGTATTCATCAAGCGCTATCGCTCCTTGATTAGGGCCGAATTGTGACAGTTTCCGCGGCGGCAGCAAAGGCTCGATCGTTTGAACAGAATTGCTCTTCAAGCGACTGCCGGCCGCCGAAAAACGCAGCCGGTTCAGCTCGATATGCCGGCCACGAGCTGGCCATAGGCGCTCTTTGCGACGTCCGACAGGCGCTCCGGCGGCAACGAGCCGACGACCGCGCAGGCGTAGCCCTTGTCGAGCCAATAGACTGCTTCCGGTCCGCCCGTCTCGGCCGCGTAGGTGCCCTTCGATGTCTCCGACGAGTCGGCGGTGACGTAGAGCGAGATGCGCTCGCCCTTGGCATCCTCGTAGAGCAGCATTGCCGCCTTGCCTTGCTCACCAGCCGGCAGCAGCCGGCCGCCGACCAGCTGGAAGCCCTCGGCCGCAAGATCGGGCGCGACCAGCTTCAGCCCGACGCGGTTCGACAGCCAGGTCTGGAGATGGTCCTTGTCGCTCGCCGGGACTTCGACGGCGTGGCGCTTCTCGGCAGCGTAGGTAACATGGGCGGCGATTGCCTGCTCGGCGAGCTGGTCGTCGCCTTCGCCGCCACGGGCGATGCTGTCGACGCCGGCGACATAGCCGCCGAGCCCGCCGACCGCTAGCATCACGGCAGCGGCAGCCGACAGCCACCAGCGCGAGCGCCAGGCCGATGCTTTTGCAGGCGCCTCGCCAAGCACGACCTGCCGCAGCCTCGCCGGCACCGGCTCGTCCATCACGCCCGCGAAGGCGGAGCGCATGGCGGCGCGGTCGGCAATGTAGCGCGCGGACTTCGCCTTCATCTCGGGATTGGCCTCGAGCCAGGCATCGTAAGCCATGCGCTCCTCGCCCGGCAGCTCGCCGTCGAGGGCCATATGGATATCGCGTTCGGAAAAATCGCGGCGGGTCATTTCTCGACGATCCTTATCGAGCGGCGGCGCGATGTGTCGTCGAGCAATCCCCGCAGTTCCTCGCGGCCACGCGCGATGCGCGACATCAGCGTGCCGGCCGGCACGCCAAGGATGTTGGCGGCCTCGGCATAGGAAAAGCCCTCGATGGCGACCATCACCAACGCCGCGCGGCGATCGGGGCTGATCGCCTGCAGGGCATCCATGATCTCGCGCGAGGCGATGGTCTCGACCTGCTCGGCGGGCGCGGCTTGGGCCTCACCGGCTTCGAGAGGCAGCATCGCCGCCTCGCCGCGCCGGTTGACCTTGCGCATCTGGTCGATGAACAAGTGATGCATGATCGTAAACAGCCACCTCCGGGGGCTTTCTCCAGTCTGCCAGTTGTCGAGCCGCACAAGCGCCCGCTCCAGGCAGTCCTGGACAAGGTCGTCGGCGGAATCGCGGTCGCGCAGCAACGAGCGCGCATAGCGCCGCAACCGCGGTATTTCGCTCAGGATCGCTGCCTTCTTGTCGTCCATGACCGCTTGTTTCGTGGTCGCCTTCCATCCCGATAGAACGCGCCTTCCCGACGCGGTGCAAGCAGTCAGCGCGAAGCGGCCGAACCGCTGCGATTACCCAAGCACGTGAATAACGCGGGCGCGGGCCGGTTTATTCCCGGCTATCCACTTGTTCCTGCAAGTTTTCAGGCTTATCCCGCGCCGCCCTCGTCAGCAGCCGCTGGTAGAACAGCCCGATGCCGATCAGCACCGCACCAAGGCCGATGAAGGAGAGCGCGCGCAGCACACCTTCCAGCTCCGACATGTCGAAGAGGAAGACCTTCACCACCGCGACCGCGATCAGCACCGCGGAGGCGATGCGCAGCACCTGCGATTTCAGCCAGACGCCGGCGGTGAGCAGCGCCACGCCGATGACCAGCCACAGCGCCGAATAGGTGTAGGTCTCGAGCTGGCCAAGCCCGCTCCACAAGGCGATGAACTCGCCCTTGAACAGGCGGCGCACCGAAAGCGTGGCATAGGCGAAGGCAAGCAGCGCGGCGATCAAGGCCAGCATCGCCGCATACCATCGCGGGCGCTTGTCGCGGACATAGAGCGCCAGCGCGACGGCGGCGGCGGCGATGGCCGGCAGCAGATAAGCGAGGAACAGAAGGTTGAAGACCGGGATCGTGCCGGTCGACTCATCCGTCAGCAGCGGGTTCAGCACCACGAAATGCTGAATGGCGATGAGGCCCGCCGAGATCACGCCGGCGGCAATCGAGCCATAGCGCAGAACCGAGCTCGGCGAGCGCATGTCGATGGCGACCAGTATGGCGCCGGCGCCGAGCGCGATGAGCGTGTAGATCGCCTGCTCGGCGAGGGTCACCGCACCGGTGTCGATAACGCCGCCATGCATCGCGTGGCGCACCAGCATGGCGATGGTGAGCAGCGCGAACAGCGCCGAGGCCGCCTCCATGGCAAGGCGCGGCCGGCCGCTGGTGGTGCGGGCGAGCTGCCAGGCGGCGAAGCCGAAGGCGATCGCCGGCACGCCATAGCCCGGCAGCAGCCAGTTGAAGACCGGTGTCCTCGACAGAAACGCCGCGCCGACGATGGTCGGATCGAAGGCGACGCGGCCGAGCATGGCGACCGCCGCACCCACCGCGATCCAGCCGAGCACAGGGTAAGAGCGCCAGCGCGTGGCCAGCGCCGGCAGAATGGCGGCGGCGCCAATCAGCACGGTCGTCCAGGCCGAGCCAAATGCCATGTGCAGCATCAGCAGGCCGGCAACGCCGGCGCCGCCCAACGCGAACGACACCGCCGGGCCGCCGGCGAGCGGCGGCGGCTCGGCGCGCGCGATCCATTCGCCGCCGGCAGCAAAGACGAGCATCAGCAGCAGCGCCGGCAGCGCATAGCCGAGGTCGCGGTCGATATCGCCGAAGGTCAGCCACAGGGCGGCCAGCACCACCAGCGGGGCAATGACGCCCCAGGCTGCCCAGCAAGCCGCGCGTGTCGCAGCGGTGGCGGCGAGGCGGCGCGCCGCCCAGAAGCCGGCGGCGAGGAAGATCAGGGCAAGCGCGATGCCGATGCGGAACGTCAGCGTGTCGGACGACGCCAAGGGCTGGGCGTCCAGCCCGACATCGAGCGCATCGGCGCCGATGGTGGCGGGCGGGATGATGCCGAGATAGATCAGCACGGTGGCGATGCCGGCGGCAAAGACCAGCGGAAGCGCGCGCGGCCGGTAGAGCGCCACCGCGACCAGCGCGGCCAGCAGGACGGCGCCGTGCAATGCATCGCCGGCGCTGGCAAAAGCCGGATCGACGGACAGGCCCAGCGCGCTTAGGGCGATGAAGAAGCCGGGCACGATCGATGGCCAGTCGAAGCCACGGGCCGCTTCGTCGCGGCCAGTGGTCAAGAACGGGGCGAGCCAGACGAAGGCAAGCACCGCCAGCGTGGCGAGGCTGATGAACAGCACGGCCGCAAGGTTCACGTCCGGCGCGTCGACCATGTAGAGGATGGTCCAGATGCCCGTGCCGGCGAAAGCGGCCGCCATAAGCGCCTTCCAGTCGCGGATGCGGGCGGTTGCCGCGCTCGCCGCAAGCACGATCGCCAGATAGACGAACAAGGCCCAGGGATTGGGCGCCTGCGATGCCACCAACGCCGGCGTGACCATGGCGCCGACGAGGCCGATGCCGGCCAGCGCCAGACCATGCACTAACGAGGCGCCAATGGTGGCGACGCCGATGACGCCAAGCAGCGCAAAGGCGGTCGCCGGCCCGATGAAGCCATAGATGCCATGCGCCGCGTAGACCGTGCCGAACAGGATGAAGGCGCCGGCGCCGGTCAGTATCGCGGGGATATAGGCGCTGGCGGCGCCCTGCACCGGCACCCTGAAGCCGGTGCGGCGGATGAATTCAGCGCCGGCAATCAGCGCCAGGCCGAGGATGCCGGCCATGGTGAGACGCACGCCGGGACCGAAGATGCCGGCCTCGATGGTGTAGCGAATCAGGAACAGGCCACCCAGCGCCAGCGCGATGCCGCCGACCCAGACCGCCCAGCGCGTGCCCAGCGCCGTCTCGACATCCGTCTGGCGCGCCGCCTTGGCGGATACGGCCGACCCGGTGGCCGGCGCTTCGGCCACGGGTTGAGATTGCTTCGGTTCGGATGGCTCGGCGGATTGCGCCGTGGCCGGCCGGGCCTTCGTCCAGGGTCCGGCCACGGCCTCGCCTTCGGCGGCCTCGGGCTTTGCGACGAGCTCCTCGGCAACGGTCGTGCCGTCGGCCAACGGCGCGACAGGCGCCGCAACTGCCTTGGCCTCCTCGGGAAGACCTTCCTGCGCGATGTCCGCCTTGGGCGCGGACAGCGAAGCTCCCGACTGAACCAGGCCTCGGAGGATGCCGAGCTCGCGCTCGACCAGCGCGATGCGGTTCTGCTGTCGTGACACGATGACGAAAAGAGCTATGACGGCGGCAATGGCGATCAGGCTGAAAAACATGGTGGTTTCCCTCAAAACCAGACCAGTCGTGGTCAACAAATGCGGCGGTGACACGACTGACCCAAATCAGCGTCTTGCCAATCAACAAGATCGGGCCGGCTAACAAGATCGAGCATGTTTCGCGGCCGATTGCCAGCAACTTGCCTGGTTATCCAATGGCGGGCCGCCGAGGCTGTCGGTATTGCAGGCGAGATTGCGTGACCTCTGCCCCGAAGTACTCGTGCTAGTCTCGCGCGATCAAAGGAATGCCGTGAGGTGACCGATGCCGCAGCGAAGTGCCGGGCTGCTGATCCACAGACACACAGGCGGTGTGTTCGAATTTCTGCTCGTCCATCCAGGCGGTCCGTTCTGGGCGCGCAAGGATGAAGGCGCGTGGTCGATACCGAAGGGACTGATCGGCGACAATGAGGATGAGCTCGAAGCCGCCAAACGGGAAGTCGAGGAGGAGCTCGGCGTCGCCATCGACGGCGACTTCCAGCCGCTCGGCAGCTACAGGCAGCCGGGCGGCAAGATCGTGGTGGCATGGAGCGTCGAGGCCGATGTCGACACTAACGCCATCAAGAGCAACATGTTCACCCTGGAGTGGCCGCCAAAATCGGGAAAGATGAAGGCGTTCCCCGAAGTGGATCGGGCCGGCTGGTTTTCGCCGGCCGAAGCCGGCGTCAAGATCCTGAAAGGCCAGCGCTCCATGCTCGACGATTTCCTGGAACGGCGCGGCGCCGACTAGGCGTCTGCCCGCTATCCTGCCTCGCCCACACCCGCCTTCACCGCCGCATGATGCCGGCGTAGCGCGGCGAGGAAGCCGGCGCGGGCGTCGGGCGGCTCGAGGCCGCGCGGCTCGTAAACATGGCGGGCGAAGAAGAAGCCGCTCAGCCGGGAGG
>NZ_RZRY01001400.1:0-659 GCF_003998035.1 Mesorhizobium sp. M2A.F.Ca.ET.039.01.1.1
AGCAAATTCCTCCCGATCGTCCATGCCCGCGACCGATGCCGCGGCAATAGACGCTTGAAACATGCCGACATCGCGGCTGGCGGTGCGGTTGTCGAAGAGATGCTCCCAGTCCCCGCGCAATTCGGCGAGCGCTTGCTTGCCGATGATGCGCTCGCCCTTTTCGTTCTCGACCGGGAGTTCACCGGAACGCGAAGCGTAGTTCATCATGGCTGCCGCCCGGATGCCGCCGCCATAGGAAGCAAGCTTGACCACTGCCGGCTGGCTTCCTCGAGCGAGCGCTGCAAACCGAGCATGCATTGGCCGCCCACCACCGGTTCCGCGGAAAGCAACGGCGCGGCCCTGCCGCCGCGCGCCGCCCCAAACACCAACACCCGCCGGCAAATGGGCAACCCCTCCCCTTCGCGGCCGGTCCCAGTCGAGCTCCTCGTGCTCGCCCACCTGTAATTCGTGCAGCAGCGCCGCGCGCCGGCGCTCCCAATCCCGCTCGAAGGCGCCCAGGAAGAACTCCATCACGTCGCCTTACCGCGCCGGGCAGCGCCGGCACGCTTCGTCATCGCAGCGAGTTCGGCCGCGACCGTGGTTGCGATTGCGCGGGCATCGTCGATTGCTCCTTTGAGATCCGAGCCAGCCACAGACCGACTTCCATTAAGGGCGCGGGC
>NZ_RZRY01001401.1:0-653 GCF_003998035.1 Mesorhizobium sp. M2A.F.Ca.ET.039.01.1.1
GATAAGGGACATCCGCCTGCTCTATGGCGGGCGGCACCGCAACCATCCGGCGATCACCATCCTGCGCGGCCGCAAGGTGCTGGTCGAGCCGTTGGGCGATGCCGAGAAAAATGGCGCGCTGGTCGATATAGACGGCGAGTCGCCGGGCCGGATTCCGGCGACGTTCGAGATCCTGCCCGGCGCCCTGACCTTAAGAGGTTGAATCAACTGGCTGAGGGCTTGATTCAGCAGGTAAGGCCAGCCCATTGAAATAACTAGCTAAATTTCTACCAGACTACAGTCCAAGCTTGGCCGGGAAGCCCGGCGCGCGCAGCTCAACGCCGACCGCATCCTCGAGCAGCTTGACGATCTGCGTCGACCAGGCGTCGCCGCCATAGGCGCGCTTGCCTTGCTCGAAGATCGCGTTGACGCGTGTCGCCAGATCGAGCGGCGCGCCGAAATCCCTGCCCATGGCGAGCGCGAAGCCGAGATCCTTCAGCGCCAGGTCCATGGTGAAACCGATGTCGTAGGAGCCGTTGAGCACGAGCTGGCTTTCGGTCTCGTGGACGAAGCTGTTGCCGGAAGAGGCCGCGATCGCGTGATAGGCCTGGGCGAGGTCGAGACGGCCTTGCTTGGCCAGCATCAGCGCCTCGCCCGCGGCGACGAGATGGATG
>NZ_RZRY01001402.1:0-653 GCF_003998035.1 Mesorhizobium sp. M2A.F.Ca.ET.039.01.1.1
GAATTCCATCGCTGGCACCGAGGGGACGTGGTTGCGTGAGAAAGCCTCCCGCTCGCGAAACGGCTTCGTGGCGAAGAAGCGCAGCTTGTCGGCGAGGATTGGGCTCTGTCCTTCGACCAATACGAGCATTTTTTCAGGCGGAAGCTGGCGGATTTCCTGCGGCATCATCAGATCGCGTTCCCTCAGTTGCTCCACCTTGGTGCGGCGATGCAACCCCATCAGTTCGATCGTCCGAGATTCTGTCTTATACCGGACGGTACGCCGGCCAAGGCTTTTTGAGACCGACTCGGCGGTCGCCTGGTCGTTCGCGCCGAGGACGAGCTGATAGCCACAGTTTCCCATCAAGGATTGCCGTGCGGTTTCGCCATAGATCTCGTCGAGGTTTTTCAGATCCTGGACGATGAAGGCCATCTTGACGTTGTAGCCGGCGACATAGGGCAGCTTGCTGGTGATCTCGCTGAGTTTCTTCAGCTGCCGGAACTCATCCAGAAGAAAATAAACCGATAGCGACCGGCGATCATGCTCGAGCAGAAGCGTGTCGAGCGTCTGCTGGACGAACAGCGCCAGCAGCGGCTTCAGCAGCGTGATGTCGGTAATGTTCGGCGCCAGATAAATCGAGATCGGCCTGTATTTCAGCGAGCGCAGGTCCATGT
>NZ_RZRY01001403.1:0-651 GCF_003998035.1 Mesorhizobium sp. M2A.F.Ca.ET.039.01.1.1
CCAAGACAGCGGCAAGCGAGATGGCCGCCATCGCAAGCAGCGCCAGCTTCCAGAAATCGCCGCGTCGCTTCAGCCCCGGCCAGCCCAGCGGCTTGATGACCTGGATCAGCATGATGCCGCAGATGACTAGGGCGAGCAGTTTCGTCATGCTGCCTTTGACCAGCAACGATGGCGGCTGTCAAAGCTGTTCTTGCGGCCTTCGGGCCGAGCACCTCCTGACAGGAATCGGCTTCATCCAGCCCTGCGGGGGGCACCGTGCCGCCTTCTTCCGTACCCTGCCAACCTCCTGACAGACTGCTGTCAGGAGGGGTGTGAGATACTCTTCTCATCGAAAGAGAGGAGTGAGGTCATGAACGGTTTTACCATCCTGCGCAGCGTGCAGCACTATGTCGGCCGGATCCGCACCGTGCGCAACGAGATCCGCACCCAGCGTTTCCTGAACACCTTGCCGGCGGACATCCGCAAGGACATTGGCTGGCCGGACCTTTACACGGGCCGCGTGCGCGAAAACTGAAATTTTGCCGCCGCGACTTGGATTGTGGCGACACCGCGCCCAGATGTATTGGCGGCCAGTGATGTTGAGTACAGGGAAGAAGCCTTTGTTTGCCGGTAGCTTGCCGCAGCCTCCTGACAGTATGTTGTCAGGAGGAA
>NZ_RZRY01001404.1:0-649 GCF_003998035.1 Mesorhizobium sp. M2A.F.Ca.ET.039.01.1.1
CTGCGGGTTGTTCCAGAGGATCACCTTCTTGTTCTCGTCGCCGCCGGGGGCGGGAGCGAGGTTGCCGAAAATCACGCCGATCTCGGGGGCTTCCAGCTTGACCGAGAGGTATTCCTCGCCCGAACGCTGGGAGATGCGGTGCCAGCCGGCTCCGATCTCGAAGCCCGTGCGCTTGTTGACGATGCGGTAGTCGGGAGCATCCTCGCGGGTTTTGTTGGCGTTCGGGATCAGGGTGATCGGGGCGTTGACCCGCAGCGTGGCGAACACGCCTTCCATCGAGCCGTCGGCCTTGGCGGTGAGGTTTGCGATCGTGGTGGCCATGGTACTTCTCCTTCGGTTGCATCGGGACCATTCCCGATGGCGCCAAAGAAGGGGGCCGTCCTGCTGCGGTCACTCGGCACAAATTCTGGAAAATTCTATTTGCCGCAGACAGCGGGCCGCACTTTCAAAGGGCCCCGCTTGCGGGAAGGAAAGTGCCTGGCCCGCAACAAAAACCGAAATCGAATTTTCCTGAATTTTTGCCGAGCGTACCCCCAACGGGGGTTGACCGCAAAAGCAGGCGGTCCACTACAAAGGCGACATGACACGGGAATGGTCCGGATGCGAGCGAAGGCGATGCCTCCGGCGACCATCGCAGATCCTTCACGCC
>NZ_RZRY01001405.1:0-647 GCF_003998035.1 Mesorhizobium sp. M2A.F.Ca.ET.039.01.1.1
TGCTGACCGTAGGCGGCACGGTTACCAACAGCGGCACCCTGACCGGCGGCGTCGGCGGTAACAGTTTTGGTACTTCCGGAGGCGCCGGCGGCGATGGCGGTGCCGGCGTGCAATTGCTTTCTGGCGGAACCGTCATCAATGAAGCGGACGGGACAATCGCCGGCGGTGCCGGGGGCACGGGGCTCTTGGCGCCGGGCGACGGAGGTGCCGGCATCAAGGGCGCGGGGATCGCGGTCATCAATGGCGGCACCATCACCGGTGGCGCAGGGGGATCAGGTGGCGGCCTCGCTGGTCAGGCAATTCAGTTTACCGGCGGGGTCAACTCGCTCGAGATCTGGTCGACCTCGAACATTGCTGGCAACGTGAAAGCTTTCAGTGCCGCCGATACGTTCAACCTCGGTGGCAGCGCTGACGGCTCATTCGACGTTTCTCAACTCGGCCCCGGCGCCAAATATGACGGGTTCGGACTCTATCAGAAGACCGGCACCGGCACTTGGACTTTGACGGGAACGACATCCGCGGTCACGCCGTGGACACTGAGCGATGGCACGCTGTCGGTCTCCGCCGACACCAATCTCGGCGCCGCTTCCGGCGGCCTGACCTTCAATGGCGGCACGCTGCAGACGACGTCCGCCTTCACCCTGTCT
>NZ_RZRY01001406.1:0-644 GCF_003998035.1 Mesorhizobium sp. M2A.F.Ca.ET.039.01.1.1
GGGCAGGACGTCACCTCTCGCTTCTTGCCGTTGCTGATCTCGCTGTCCATCACCAAGAGCGGCACCGAGGCGACGCAGTCGGCGACCTTCACGCTGGACGACAAGGACGCGACCGTTCGGTTTCCCAAGACCGGCACGCCTGTGTCGATCGAGCTTGGCTGGCAGGGTGGGGCGATGCGCACCTTCGAGGGCGAGGTCGACACCTGCGACTGGTCGACCGATCGAGGGGCCGGCAGCGTGCTCTCCATCACCGCGCGCTCGGCCAGCCTGAAGGGCAAGGTCAAGCAGCCGGCCGACCGGCACTGGGAGAAGAAGAAGCTCGGGCAGGTCCTCGAGGATGCTGCCGGCGACGCGGGCCTGTCGATTAAGGTGCATCCTTCCCTCGCCAGCCGCGAGCTTGACTATGAGGCGCAGGACAATGAGAGTTTCCTCGCCTTCGCAGACCGGCTCGCGCGCGAGCATGGCGCGACCTTCGCCATCAAAGGCACGCAGGCCGGCTTCGTGCCGCGCAACGTCGGCGTCTCGGCCACCGGCCAGCCGCTGCCGACCATCGTGATCACCCGCGGCACGGTGATATCCGCGAGCGGCCTGACGCCGGTGACCGACCGGCCGCGCTTCAAGAAGAAGAAGGGCCGGTGGTACGA
>NZ_RZRY01001407.1:0-643 GCF_003998035.1 Mesorhizobium sp. M2A.F.Ca.ET.039.01.1.1
TCGTCGGACAGCAGCTTTTCGACGACACGGTCCGCACCCTTCGCCCGCAGCTTCGGCGCGACGGCGAGCAGCCGCTCGGCGCGGCGGCCGAGCTCGGTCGAGAGGTCGATCGCCCGCAGCGCTGCGCGCGCCTGAGCCACGAGCAGGCCCTGCACCCTCTCCCCGCCTGGCGCCTGATCCCTCTGCGTCAGACTGGTTGTTCTCACTGGCGCGCCACGCGTGCTCCCGCCCGATGCAGGCTGCGCTCCCAGAAGCGGCACCGCATGCGGCCATCCCAATCTTTGCGCGAGCATGGCGTCGGCGAGCCACGAACCCAAATAGCGTCCGAAGCCATGGCGCCCGGCGCTCGCGAAAGCACCGGTCAGCATCTCGACAACCCCCTCTGCCGCAGACAGCTGGCCGATCTCGTCAACCAGATCGGTGACGGCTTCGTCGTCGCCGGCATGGCCAAGTTCCTCGTGCACGGCGGTGAGGCCTGCCTCCGTCAGCAGATGTTCCGGAGGTCGCGCCGCCAGGCGGCGCCAGGCCAAAAACGTCCGGCCGGCGGGCCCGACATCATCGCCCGGGCGGGTGAGCAGCACGGTGTCGCGCAGCGCGGCCTCGTCCTCGGTGCGACCCGCCTGGCGGCAACGTCTGGCACTCG
>NZ_RZRY01001408.1:0-641 GCF_003998035.1 Mesorhizobium sp. M2A.F.Ca.ET.039.01.1.1
ACAGCACTAGCCCCTCCCCTTCCCTCTCATCAAAAGGAAAATTTGTTATGGAAATTCAGAAGCTTGGCGACCTGTCCCGCTGGCGGGTCCACAACGAGAAAGAGGCGATCTTTTTCTCGGATCACAAGGTCCGCACGATCCGCCTCGATGTGCGGGCGGCGGCCTCTGTGCACGTCTACCTCCACACGAACGCGGATGGCGTCGTGGTGGACGAATTCCTGACGGTGCTGCCTGCCGGTCTGTCGGCGGTCGAGTTCCTCGGCAACGGCTGCTCGCTCGTGCTCGATAGCACGGGGCCGGTGTCGTACTTCTCGCCGGAAGTCGAGGCCATTTGGCACGAAAATGTCGAGGAAGAGACCTTCACGACCATCGCCAATCGCCGGGAACGCAACCCGGAAGTGGAGTGGATGGAATTCCTGATGCAACAGAACATCAACAGCCGAATGGCGGCCATGGATGCGGAATTTGAGCGCCGCATGCTGGCTCTCGAAGAAAGGAACGCGAATGCCAATTCCCTCGAAAACGCCGGTGGATCAGGCGGCGGAGTTCATCAGCGAACGGCTGCGAAACGTGCGAAACAGCCTGACGCACAAGCCGGCGCAATTGAGCCGGCCGCAGCCGATGCGGCGGGGGCATCACGG
>NZ_RZRY01001409.1:0-639 GCF_003998035.1 Mesorhizobium sp. M2A.F.Ca.ET.039.01.1.1
ATTACGGGACGCCTCTGCCAATGGCGCAAGGCCGGATCGCCGATTAATATTAACTGTGACTAATATGCCACCCGGGAATCTCATGGCGACGATACGGTTGATGGCAACACTCCCGCGCGTAGCAGACGATCAAAATCTCTCCTGACCTTCCGCGACGTCTCCTTGAGATGCGCTTCCAGCACAGCGAAATCCGGCAGGTCGGTGACCGCCAGCAGCAGGTCCGAGAGGCCCGGCGGGACATCGTCGCGCTGGAACTCGCCGGTGAGGCAAAGCCTGATCATCTGGGTCAGGGCGAGATAGAGCGCGTAGGCATCGCACAGTTGCTGCCTGACATCGGCGCCGGCGAAATCGGGAGAAAGCCGCGCCAGGATGTCGGCCGTCGCGGTCACCCTGCGGCCAGCCTCGACGACATGGCCGGTGAGCACCGCCACCTGGGCGATGAATTCGAGATCGATCAGTCCGCCGGGGATCAGCTTGATGTCCCAGAGGTCGCGCGGCGGCTTTTCCTTTTCGATCAGCGCGCGCATCTCCGAGGCTTCGGCTTTCACCTTGGCGGCGTCGCGCGGCTGCGCCAGAACCGCCGCCACCTCTTCGTCGAGCTCGGCGCAGAGTTCGGCATCGCCGCCGATGGCGCGCGCC
>NZ_RZRY01000140.1:0-11829 GCF_003998035.1 Mesorhizobium sp. M2A.F.Ca.ET.039.01.1.1
AGAACCGGCAGCATAATGGAAACCAAGATCATCGCTATGCCGCGCTGATCGTTCCAGAATTCACGAATGGTCCCCAACATGACCCTACTCTCCATTCGTGTCGGGTGTCCTCGCGCGCCCGACGCGCCGCATCCTTCCGCTACTTCGCTGCGTTGGTTTCGCTCGACTGTCCGACATTGACTGTCATGTTCGTTGCCGACGCTGCCGATCCGCTCGGTGGAAGCTTGTATTTCTGAACGACCCCGACGGAACGTGCGCCATCGCCCTCGATCTTCGTGTTGTTGGAAGCCGGGTTATACGGATCGACCGTCTGCAGCAGCTGATTGGCTTTCTGCGAGTCGCCGGAAGCCAGTGTCATCGTGTCGTAATTGTGCAGATAGTCGGCCGCGCAGCCCGCGAGCAGACCGGTGCCGAGAAGGACGAGCAGGAGCTTACTTTTTGACATAGAGCAGCTTGTCCTTCGATTTCACATCCAGCATGTGGCCATAGGGCCCGGTGACGCCGTCGCCATGCTCGTACATGCGGATCATGTCCTTGCTGACTTCCAGTTGGCCGAGCAGCATGAGTTCCGGATCGTTGGCGGGCTTGGTCTTGTCGAAAGGCGTCGCCAGTTGCTCGCCGGGTTTCACCGGCCGCACGAGATGTGGCGTCACAATGACGACGAGCTCTGTCTCTTCCTTCTGCGTGCTCGAATTGCGGAACAACACGCCGACGATCGGCACCTGGCCAAGCCATGGCACCTGGTCTTGCTGTATTGTGTTCTTGCTCGAAAGCAGGCCACCCACGGCGAAGCTCTGGCCGTCACGCAGGTCGACGACGGTCGAAAGCTTGCGGTTGGTGAAGATCGGATCGCCGGCGGCGGTGAAGCCGGTCAGGTCGCTGACTTCTGGTGCCAGCTTCATGTGAATCTTGCCGTCGTCCAATACCACCGGCGTGAAGTTCAGATTGACGCCGAACTGCTTGAACACAATCTCGACTTCGCCTTGCGCGTTGACACTGCGCACGGGCACTTCACCGCCGGCATTGAAGCTGGCCGTCTCGCCGGAAACCGTGGTGAGATTCGGTTCGGCAAGAGTTCGCACGACACCCTTTGCCTCCAACGCCTCGATGATCAGATCAACCTTTAGGTTGTTGTCGATTACCCTCGTTATCAGCGCTGCAAATGGGCTGGTGTTCGATAGAAGGCCGGAGAGGATATCTCCCGGGCCGAGCACCTTATTGTCCTCATCGACTGCCGCATCGCCGGTACCGGTTCGAGTCGTGCCGCGGCTATTCGTGCTTCTGATCGACACCCCGAGATCGCGGCCGGCATTTCGCTTCGCCTCAAGGATGCGCACCGAAAGATTGACCTGCTCGCTGTCATCGATCGTAACCGAATTGATGATCGCGTCGGGACCATATTGCTGGGTGACCTCGACGATGGATGCCAACGTCGCCGCGTCCTTGACGTGGCCGGAAAGCCTGACCTTGCCGTTGATGGAGCCGATCTCGATGCGTGCTTTCGGCGCTACCTGGCGAATGGCGACCGCCATGTCGCTGACATCCTGGCCGACCTCGATCTGAATGGCGCCAAGCGAGCGCTTGTCCTCGGAAAACAGATTGACCGTGGTGGTGCCGACACTCTTGCCGATGATGTAGAGCGTCTTGTCGGTCATCGGCTGCGCGTCGGCGATCTTCTCGTCGCCGACGACGATGTCGCCCAAAGTGGCGTTCACCTGGATCGTGGCCGATTGGGAGATCGGTACGAAGACGCGGTGCAGCGACGGGCTCGACACGTCGATGAAGCGGTCGGCAGCCCTGGCCGAATGGCCAAGCATCGCCGGTGCAACCACGAAGGATAGCGCGACCGCCACTATCCTGAGCCAAAACCCCTGCATTCCCCGTCTCCCCGTTTGCTGCCCTTGGCAGCCCGCCGCGCCGACCTTCGTCAGTCTTGTCGCGGCACCTCGTATGTTTCCAGCTTGATGCCCCGGAACACGCCGACCGTCGCTTGCTTCGGCGGCTCCGGCTGGACGTATTTGATCACTTCTTTCACTTGCGGCTGCGCCTGAGGTGCGGCGGCCACGACCGTGACCGGCTTTGCCTTGCTCATCTGATCGATCTGGCTGCCGACTCGTTCCACCGCCTTGGCCAGGCCATCGATCTTCTCGTCGGCCTGCTTGCGCGCCGCTTCTTCGGCGGCCTGCCTGTCAAGCTCGGCCTGGCGCTTGGCGACATCCTCCGGCGTGTCGCCGGTCAAGTCCGCAAGTGTCACCCTCTCATTAACCTCGCCCCTGCTGCCGGCAGCCTGGCGCAACGCCAGTGACAACTGCCCCGCGCCCGCCGCGAGCGTCAGCTTCTGGGCGTCCTTGGTGCTGACTTCGACCGTGACGGCCTTTACGACCTGCGGGTTGTCCTTGCTTTCATCGGCGACCTGGTCGACGGCAAGCACTTTCACGCTTTGCAGCAGAACATCGACGAAGCTTTTGTCGGCGCCATCTTCGCCGCGTGTGGTGCGGGTCAGCAATACGTCGACCCTGTCGCCCGGAAAAACAAAGCCCGCGACACCGAGCACGTCGTTGACGCGGATGGAGACCGCCTTCATGCCCTCGCTAAGCACCGCCGACAATGTAGCACGCTGGCCCGGGCCGGTGATCTTGGTCGCAAGAATAGGTTCATTGGCGCTGATCGCTTGGAGCGCTTGGCGCGCGCCGCTGCCGGCCATCGCCTCTTTGACGGTCTTGAACGAGCCCGCCGGAACCGCCCCCGCCGGCCAAGGAATTTCGCGCAGCTTGTCCGCGCTGAGCGCGTCGCCGAATTTCAGCGGCATGGCCGCGACCACGACGCTGCTTGCTTGCACGCCGTTCGATTGGGCCAGTGCGTTGCGCTGGCCGGCCAGCCAAATGTTGACGAGGACAACCGCCAGCACACCGAATATGCCGGCGAGAACGATCATGATGAGTGTGTTGGCGCGCATAACCCAAGCCCCGAGCCAATAATGCGGGATTCGCCCCGCCATCACTTAAGTTCAGGCCCGGATTGCATAGCCCGGGCCTGATGTTGATCAAGCGATCAAGAACCGGCGCCGCTAGCGCAGGAGCCGACGCCCGAGTTATCCATGGCGGTGCACAGTTGGGTGAAGCGACCCGTGACCCAACCGCCGATGCCGATGATGATTCCGATCGCCGCGACCGCGATGATGCCGATCAGGATCGAATATTCGACCATAGCAGCGCCGTTTTCATCGTCGCGGAACTGCCGGGTCATCGTCATGAGCTTTTTCATGCCAATTTCTCCCTTTGGAGGTTTGAACCCGACGAGACAGAGCAAAGGAATGAACCCCAAACCCAAGCATCCCCCGTCACGTTCAATCCTAGGTCGCACGAAAAAGCCGAGTCAAACGGATTAACAGTTCCTTAACCCTCCAATACTCGATTTGAGACTTTCCCAATTTCGACAACAGCTTGATTCGGCTCGTTTTTCAAGTCATCTTAACCATTCATTCACAATTATGCCACGCCCGTGGCCAGTGGCTGCCACATTAGAAGCACGACATATCCGTTTATATTAAGTGGGTTAGCAGGGCGACTCCGCGGGAGTCGTCAAAGGTCTTAGGACTTTGGTCCATGTTCGCGAAGCAAACGAAAAATAGAACGATTTATCAGACTTTGATTTCTTAACTATGTCGCAAGTAATACCTTTAGTGTGTCCTCCAAGCCGCTTGTGCCCCCCGTGGTTAACGCTTAGTTTCGCGCTGGGGAAAATATAAGGGGGTAAGCGGCATGCTGGGTCGCTTCATCAAAGGGCCGAACGAACACAACACGTCGTTGGCGCCGATCATCGCCGCCGCGCCGAATGGAGCGGCCACGGCTCCCGCAGCCGAAGCGGAGCCGCAGGGCGATGATTTCCTGACCCTCAAGGTCGAGCTGCATCGCCATCTTATCGACCGCTTTAATCTGACCGCGCTGGAAAATGCGTCGAAGGACGAGATCCTGAATGAGATCCGGCCGATCGTGCGCGAGTTCGTCCGCGGCCGCAACGTGCCCTTGAATGCCCGGGAGCTCGATCAGCTGACCAGCGACACGGCCGATGAGATGCTGGGCCTTGGTCCCATCGAGCCGCTGCTGAAGGACGACTCGATCACCGACATCATGATCAACACGCATGAGCGCGTCTTCATCGAACGCCGCGGCATCATCGAGGAAACCTCCATCCGTTTCCGTGACGAGGCGCATCTGCTGCGCATCATCAACAAGATCGTCTCGGCCATCGGCCGCCGCGTCGACGAATCAGCGCCGATGGCGGATGCGCGCCTGGCGGACGGCTCGCGCGTCAACATCGCCGTGCGGCCGGTCTCTGTCGACGGCCCGCTGGTCTCGATCCGCAAATTTTCGAAGAACCCTTACTCGCTGGAACGCCTGATGGCATTCAATTCGATCCGCCAGCCGATGATCGACATGCTCAAGATCGCGGTGCAGGCGCGCAAGTCGATCCTGGTTTCGGGCGGCACCGGCAGCGGCAAGACGACGCTTCTCAACGCGCTGTCCAGCCATATCCCGGCCAAGGAACGCCTGGTCACCATTGAGGACGCGGCGGAATTGCAGCTGCAGCAGCCGCATGTCGGCCGGCTGGAAACGCGCCCGCCCAATGTTGAGGGCAAGGGCGAGATCCGCCAGCGCGAGCTGGTGAAGAATGCGCTGCGCATGCGCCCCGACCGCATCATCGTCGGCGAGGTGCGCGGCGAGGAAGCCTTCGACATGCTGCAGGCCATGAACACCGGCCATGAAGGCTCGATGACCACAATCCATGCCAACACCCCGCGTGATGCCATCTCGCGCCTGGAGCAGATGGTTGGCATGGCCGGCATGCCGATGACCCACGAATCCATCCGGGCTCAGATCGCTTCCGCCATCGACATCATCGTGCAGACGCAACGCCTTTCCGATGGTGGGCGGCGCGTGATCTCGATTTCAGAGATCACCGGCATGGAGGGGAATGTCGTCCAATTGCAGGAAATCTATCATTTCGTCAGGCGTGACGTGACCGCCGACGGATCGATCATTGGTGATTTCCGTGCGACCGGCGTGCGTCCACGCTTCGCGTCGGAGGCCGCGACGCTTGGTCTCCACTTTGCCAAGGACGCCTTTAACCCGCAGGTGGCGCTGTAATGCTCACAGGACAGGCGCTACTCTATTTTATCTACGCCGTTGCAGCGGCGTCTGTCATTCTGGCCGGTGAAGCTTTCTATCTTTCACTGACCAGTCGGCGCTCACGTTTCGCCGCGGTCAATTACAGGCTACGTCGCCTGGCTGACGAAGCGCCGGCGGAAAAGACGTTGAAGAGCTTGCTGCGTGAACGCGGCCTGACCGAGTCCGGAGACTTTGTCTTCGGTTTCGTTTGGTTGAACCGGCTCTATACGCAATCCGGCATCACCGGGAACCCGCTGATTTTCGCGGCGGTATTCCTGCTCGCCGGGTTGGCGATTGCGCTGACGCTGACACTGCTTTTCGGCTTTTCGGTTGTCGCGGCTCTGATCGCGTTTTTGATCGTGGGTCTTGCTCTGCCCCTTGTTGTCCTTCGGCGCGCGCGCAACAAGCGAATCGAAAAGTTCGCCAAGCAGCTCCCCGATGCCCTGGACATGATCGTTCGTTCGCTGCGCGCAGGGCACCCCGCCTCCGTTGCCATAGGTCTCGTCGCCCGCGAAATGGCTGACCCGCTCGGGACGGAATTTGGCATAGTTGCCGACGAAATCACTTTCGGGCTCAGCATGGAGCAGGCTGTAAAAAAGCTGTCGGAACGAGTGGGTTTCGAAGGATTGCATTTGCTGACGGTTTCTCTTTCGATCCAGTCGAAAACCGGCGGCAATCTCACCGAAATTCTCGCCAATCTTTCATCCGTCCTTCGTGAGCGGCAGAAATTGCGGCTGAAGATCAGAGCGCTCTCAGCCGAAGGGCGAGTTTCCGCATGGATAATCTCGTTTTTCCCGGTTGCAATGTTTCTGATACTGCAGGTCATTGCGCCCTCTTTCTATGGAAAGGTCTGGCACAGTCCGGCTATCGTCCCGATATTCACCGTCTTCGGTTTTTGGGCGTTGCTTGGTGATTACATTATGTATCGGATGGTCAACTTCGATTTTTAGGGGTGGCCATGAGCCTGCTTTCGAACATTAACGATCTGACCTTTCTGGTCTCCCTTGCCGTCTTCGCGGCGGCGGTGGCTTTGTTCCTGTTCGCGGCGCTGGTCCTCATGCCTGCAATGCAGACTCGTAAGCTTGTTTCGGACAGCCTTTTGGGTGAGCGCTCAGTCGACCCGCGATCCATACTGGCCCGGGACGAGCGCGCCAGGCTTGCGGCGCAGAAACCGATCGAGGCCTATTTCAAAGCTGTCGAAAAGGAACACAGGCAGCCGGATGCGCTTGAGGCAAAACTGTTCCGCGCCGGCTTCTATCAGAAGAGTGCGCCTTTAATTTACACGCTCAGTCGTCTCGCTGCTGTCGCCACAGGTTTTCTGGTGATGTACGCGCTTCTATCGAACGTCTTACCATCGAAATTGCCCGGCTTCTTCACTTTCGCCGGCGCTGGCCTGATTGGTCTCGGCTGTATCGTCATCCCGAGCATCATGCTCGACCGGTTCGAGAATACGCAAAAGAAAATCTATCGTCGCGCCTTTCCGGATTTCATGGATATGATGATCACCTGCGCCGACGCGGGCATGAGCCTCGAGGCGGCGGTCGAGCGGGTCAGCCACGAACTGGCCGGTACCCATAAGTGGCTTGGCATCCAGCTCTCGATCATGAATCTGCAATTGCGCGCCGGCAAGCCGCTGCGTGAGGCGCTACGCGAGCTTGCCGATCGCATCGGCCTGGATGAGGCAAAGGCCTTGGCGGTGCTGTTCCGGCAATCGGAAGAACTGGGCACCAGCCTGACCGATGCTTTGCGCGTCTACAGCGCCGAGATGCGCGACCAGCGCGTTCTTCAGGCCGAGGAGCGTGCCAATTCCTTGCCGGTCAAAATGATGATTCCGCTGGGGCTTTGCATTTTCCCTGTGGTGATGATGGTGATCATGCTACCGGTCATCATTCGCATGAGGGGCATTTTCTTCTGAACCGTCATATGATTAGGTTCTAAATTGAGTCGGAGGGCTTCTTGGGGCACAAGATGACAAAGCCGATGCGCCTAGCCGCCGCAGCCGGTGTGCTGCTGGTCATGCTTGCTGGTTGTCAGTCGACCGACACCACGGGCGGGGTCGTGCGCACCAACGAACCCGCCAAGGGCGACTACACAGCTTTTGGCGATACCTTCGACGGCCTGAAGACCATCAGCGATGTCGACTACTACGCCTCCGATCAGGCCATCACCGAGGCCAAGACCCAGTTCCGCTCCGAAAACTACGGCAATGCTGGTGCGCTGTTCTACAAGGCGACCCGGCTGGCGCCGAATGACGGCGTTGCCTGGCTGGGCCTTGCCGCCTCCTGTGATCGCATCCGCCGCTTCGATCTCTCCGATTTGGCCTATAGCCGAGCCTTCAAGCTGCTCGGCGCGACGCCGGAATACTACAACAATCTCGGCTACTCCTATCTGCTGCGCGGCAAGCTGCAGGAGGCGCGAACGAATTTCCTCAAGGCCTACGAGCTCGCGCCCAACGATCCGACCGTGGCCAACAATCTGAAGCTTCTGTCGTCAAGCGTGCGGAACATCGAGCGGTCATGAGCCTTTTGCTCGCCGCGTCGCTGTTGCTCAGGGCGCTGGCCATCCCGCTCCTCGGCAGGATCGCCTGGACCGATTTCACGACGCAGAAGATTGCCAACCGTGACGTGCTGCTGCTGATATGCCTCGGTCTCGGCTCACTCCAGCTCGTGTCCGTGCAGAGCGGATCATGGTGGGACATGGGCCTGAGCGCGATCGGCTGCGTGCTGCTGTTCGTGGCGCTGTTTCCATTCTGGGTCCTGCGCAAGCTCGGCGCCGGCGACGTGAAGCTGATGGCGGCGGTGCCGCTTCTGATTGGCGGAAACGGCCTTGTCGTGTTCACGATTTTCCTGCTGGTCTTCGCGCTGGCAACCGCGGCATTGGTCAAGAACCCCTTTCTCCTGCCGGCGGGCGCGTTCCGTCTCTATGTCCAGCACATGGACAGGAAAGGCGTCGTGCCGTTCGGCGTGCCGATCTCGGCCGCCGCGATCTGCGCGATCCTGTTCCAGGTCTATGGCGGTGTGATGCTGGCCAGCAGCTCGGGAGAACTGCAGCAGCTTAACTAGCGTTTAGGTCCGCGGGGTCCTTCCATGTCAATAGCGAGGCTGGCGGCTCGCAGCAGTTCGGCGGTGTGGCGCGCCAATCAATTCTTCTTCTTGACGGTAATTACCTATATCCTTGTCGCGCTTATCGCTGCGGTGCATTGGAAAATTGCCATCGATGTAAAATTATACAACAAAAATTTCCTGTTTTTTGGGTCCGTAGTAACTCTCATTCTTGTTGTCATGGTTTCCGGTCGGTTGCTCATTGAGCGGCCAGCGGAGCCGTTGCGCGCCATAAGGAATCTTATGATTTCCAACAGGCTGGCGGACCGAATTATAGTCGGATTGCCGGTTGCGCTCGTCTTCCCGATCTTTTTCTCGGTGTTCACCAGCATCAAGGGAGGCATCGGCAAGATCCAGCCATTCTATGCCGACCCGGGCCTGACCGCGGTCGACAGGGCAATTCATGGCGGGATCGAAGCCTGGAGGTTTTTTCATCCTATCCTCGGCTTTGGCCCCGTCACCTTTTCACTGAACGTTCTTTACAATCTCTGGTTCGCAGAGGTTTTCATCGTTCTGTTTTGCGTCGTTTTTTCCACCGGGAACGAGCGGCTGCGTTCCCAGTTTTTGGTCACGTTCATCCTGAGTTGGGTGCTGCTCGGCAATGTCTTGGCGGCGGCCTTCGCATCGGTTGGACCGGCATTCGTTTCGCCATTTTACAGCGACAGCACGTTTTCTCCCCTGATGGACTACCTTCGGACGACTAATATTACCTACCCTGTCTTGGCGTTGGACACCCAGAATTACCTGTTGGCCGACGCCAGCCTTGATGGCCCTCGCTTGGGTAGCGGCATTTCGGCCTTTCCATCTGTGCATGTGGCGGTGGCTACCCTCAACGCAATTTACTTGTGGCGCTTTGGTCGAGTGCTGCGGTGGGTTGGCCTGATCTTCTTGCTCTGCATTCAATTGGGTTCAGTGCATTTGGCCTGGCACTACGCCGTCGATGGGTACGCGTCTATGCTATTGACGCTAGCCATCTGGATCTTCGTCCGATGGCTTCAAAGGGCGTTAAGCCTGTCTGCCGACAAATATGTGAGATCCGGTGCCGATTTCGGCTGACCCTGCCTTCAAGCCGCTTATGTCGACGGCATAGCGCCATCCCCGATGCGCTGCCCGCTATAGCGCCATATCAGAACGGTCGCGATGATCGAGAAATAACCATCGATGGCATAGTGCCAGCCGAAATAGACCGACCCGAAGAGGATCACGCCGGCATAGGTCCACGCTAAAGCGCCGACCCGTCGATTGAGGCTTGAAAGGAAAAGGGCGTTCAGCACGGCAATAGCCACGTGGAAGCTGGGCATCGCCGAAATGCCTGTCCCTATCGAGGCTCTGTGGGTCGTATACGACGCATACAGGTGATCGGTGATCAGCAGGGTGTCCGGTCCGGAATCGCTTGCCTTGAGCGATCGGATAAGGTCCTCGAATCTGTCTGGATCGAACAGCCGATCATAGAAGATCGGTCCTGCCGATGAAGCGGCCAGTCTCACGATCACACCCAGAACGACTGCGGTGGTGATAAGCGACAGGAAATAGCGCTGGCGCTTCGATGCATCGTCCAGCCAGGCCGCCACGACGACGACGGTGGCAAGCACGACGAACCAAAGCTGCGAATACAGAATGTAGAGCGCTCGATCCGCGATGCCTGGAACCGGCAGGGCGCGCGCCCATCTCCACGGATCGCCGAAATGCAGGTCAGCGTCGATCCTTGCCAGGAATTGATCGGCGAAGAACGGCACCATCTGCGAGAATTCATGCTTATAGGCAGTGAATGCAGCCAGACAAAGTATGAAGACCCCAAGCGTTGATGCCGCTCCGACGCCTCGCGATGCGAGTTTGTGCAGCAGCCAGCTTGCCGGGGCCCGTGGTTGGCTGACGACTGCTGCGACGATCAGCCCGATCAGGATCAGAAAGGGCAGCAACAGATAAAGCAGCAGGAGCCTGAAGGTGCCCAGCGCGGCGAAATAGGTATCGGGGTACAGATAGGCCGCAAGCCCGGCATAGCACAGGCAAGCAACCGCGAGCTTTGCGGAGACCGAGAACCTTGATTGTTCGGCAGCTATGTCAGGCGCCATTTCCATTGCCGCACCGGCTTTTTCTTGATGACGGGCAAAGGCGGCGGCTCGCCCGAAACGGCTGGTTTGGGCGAGTCGAATATGAAGCGTTCGGTGAGGGCCACCGCGCCAGCCGCCACCGCGCCCACAACAGCCAAAATGAGAAGCGTTCGAAGAAAACCCAACGAGACCCCCAGAGCCCGATTTTAGAGCGATTCAGCGTTTGATGGAATCGCCAACCCGCTCTAGCTCTTTGTTTTTAAGCAATCCGGACAGCAAACCGCTGCGCACTTTTCCTGGAATTGCTCTCAAAACCCCGACGTCTGCTTCTCTACCAGCTTCAGCTGGCCCTTCTCCAACTTGAAAAACGGCATAGACCTTTGGCTTGAGCCGTCGCTGCGGAAGCGGAACAGGCCGGTCGAGCCGCGGAAGCCGATCGCGTTTTCCAGCACCTGCTTGCTGAAGCCGTCGGGGCCGGCGGAGCTCGCTATGCCCGCGCTCAGCGCCACCATGTCGTAGGCATAGGCCACGTTGACGTCTGGCTGGTAGTTGTAGGTCGCCTTGAAGCGGTCGGCGATCGGCCCGGTCTCGCTCTGGTCGAGCGTGGCGATATAGGCGCCCTCATAGAGCGGATCCATCGGGCGCTCGAGCCAGCGGTCGGTGCCGATCAGCGTCACCGTCTTGCCGGGAATGCCCTTGGCCTTCAGCGCCGCAAGCACGGCGGCCGGGCTGCCGTCGCCGCAGGCGACGACCACGGCATCCGGCGCCTCAACCAGCGAGCCCATGTCGGACACCACCTTGGCGCCGCCATCCGTCGGCGAATAGGGCAGCGTCACCGCAAGCGTGGCGCCATAGATGCTGAGCGCGTTGGCCACCCGGGATTCGACGGCGCTTGAATTCGCGCCCGCCGGCACCATCAGCACGAATTTCCTGGCGCCCTTGCCGGCGATTGCCGCCGCGCCGGCCGCGGCACTATCGGCTTCGCTGAGCCGCACGGAATAGACGCCGGGGCCGCCGGCGAAATTGTCGGCCAGCGCCAGCACCGGCGGCCGCTTGGAGCCGGAGAGCTTGGCAAGGTGCTGCGCGGCCGCAAGCTCGGAGGGGCCGAGGACGACCTTGGCCGTGCCCGAGGTGATCGCCTTCACCGCGAGGTCCTTGGCGTAGCCGCTGTCGCCGCGCGTATCCTGGATCGTCAGCGTCAAAAGCTTGTCGCCGAGATCGGCCATTGCGAGCCGCGCGCCGTCATACATCTTCCGGCCGTTCTCGCCGGTGCTTTCGGGCGCCGAAAGCGGCAGCAGCATGGTCACCTTGGTCGGCCCCGTGCCGAGCGTCAGGTTGGCCTTCGCTGCCACGGCCGAGGTCGGGCCGCTCGACGTCGCGCTGGTCGCGGTTCCGGCGCCCTGTGCCGCGGCGGCCGGGTTGCCAGGGGCCGCGCTGCTTGCCTGCTGCGCCGCGGCGGCGCCCGCCCGGCCAGCCGGCGCCGCGATCGCCGACGGATCGAGCACGTCC
>NZ_RZRY01001410.1:0-639 GCF_003998035.1 Mesorhizobium sp. M2A.F.Ca.ET.039.01.1.1
GTCTATGACAAGGCGCGGGTGACAATCGACAAGAAGCTTGCCGATCGCGTTCCACCATTGGCGCCTTCGGTCGTGGATCAGCAGAAGCGCACGCTTGAAGACGCCATCTCCAGCGTCGAGCGCAGTTATGCCAAAAGCGTTCCCGCCGCCGATCCGCTGGCGGAGCTGGAGCATATCTTCTCCTCCATCGACCGCAACAGGAACCAGCCGACCCACTCCCGCCAGCCGGCGCCGCCCGCGGCTGTGCCGGCGCCGGCTAAGCCGGACCCGTTCAAATCAGAACCCCTCAAGCCGACACCGGCGCCCGCCAGGGCCGAACCGTCCTGGCAAAGCGCGCCGAAGGCGGAGCCGGCGCCGCAAAACCCCGTGAAGACCGAGCCGGCCTGGCAAAGCACGGCAAGGACGGAGCCGAGCTGGCAGGCCGCGCCAGAGGCGGAGCCTGCCGGGCAGAAGGCGCCGCCACCGCCGATGCCGTCGCCGCGCGAGGACGATGTCGGCCTGGCGGGCATGGACGCCGCCGACGCCGAGGACGGCAGCGATGTCTTTGCCAATGACGAGCAGCCGGCGGCCGATACTTTCCAACGGCTGCGGCCTCAGCAGCCGCAGCGCAGGCGCGGCTATGGCGGCCTGATCGCTGCC
>NZ_RZRY01001411.1:0-637 GCF_003998035.1 Mesorhizobium sp. M2A.F.Ca.ET.039.01.1.1
GTGTCCAGCGGATAGATGGGTAACACTTTGAACCGGATACATAGGTAACAGTTTTCTCTCCCTATGATGCGGTCGCCGCAGCGCCAAGCGGTCGGCTTGGCGCGGCGCTGCGGCGAACCAGTTTCATGTGCTTCTCATCGATGAAGCCGAGCGGATGGGTGTGGAAGCGCATCGTCCACTCGCCATCCTCGGTCTCTTCAATGGCAATCGGTTCGCCGGCCAACGTGGCCGAGACATAGATCTCGGTGCCCCGCCATTTGACCGCGCCGTTCTGGCGCACGCCGCGCACCGCTGCCTCGGTCGGATAATCGGGTTCAGGGGCTGTCTTCGGCATCGGTCGGGTCGAGGGGCGGTAATGCTGTGCCGGGGTGTCCATGCCCAGCGCCTCGTGCGGACGCTCCTCATTGTAGCTGCGCCGGAAGTTCTCGAAGGCCCTGGCTTGAGCCGCTTTGTCAGCCTTCGGTGCATCGGCCATCGGCAGCATGGTCAGATGGAAACGCTCATGGCGCCCGTTCTGCTGCGGCTTGCCTGGCTGGATGCGCTCCAGGGCGATGCCGAGCTTAATGAAGCGCACTGCCAGCGGCGTCAGCCCTGTGACGCCGGCCGACGCAAAGGGTGGGCCATTGTCGCTTCGAAT
>NZ_RZRY01001412.1:0-637 GCF_003998035.1 Mesorhizobium sp. M2A.F.Ca.ET.039.01.1.1
GAGGCGAGCCTCAGCGGCATCGAACGGACACTGGCCGAACGCGGCCAGGCGCTGATCAGCGAATTCCAGACCCGCGCCGAAGCGCTCGACACCGGCACGCAGAAGCTCAACGCCGCCCTCGAAGCGCGCGCCCGCCAGATCAACGAGACGATGGTGGAACGCGCGAAGGAAATCGCTCATGCCTTCGCCGAGAGCAAGGACACGCTGTCGGCGATGATCGATCAGGGCAAGACCCAGATCGGCGCCGATATGGCCGACATCATCTCGTCCACCTCCTCCATGCTCGAAGCCCGCGCCACCGACTTCGCCGGCCGCATGGAGGCCGCCCGGCATGTGGTGTCGCGCTCCTTCGATTCCGACATCCAGCGGCTCGCCGATGCCCGGGTCGGCATCGAGGAAGCCGTCGAGAACCACAGCCGCTCGCTTTCCGAGAGCCGCGAACGCATGGCTGCCGCCATGCAGGAGGACCTGGCCAAGTTCGCCGAGGGCCGCGCGGCGATCGATGCCGCCGTCACCAACCAAGTGCAGAAGCTGGCCGAAGGCCGCGGCTTGATCTCTCGCGCGCTGGAAGAAGATCTGCGCAAGGTGAACGAGTCGCGCGCCGCCATCGATGCATCGCTTGGCAGCCATCTGGAGC
>NZ_RZRY01001413.1:0-636 GCF_003998035.1 Mesorhizobium sp. M2A.F.Ca.ET.039.01.1.1
GTCTTGTAGTGGTCGCCTCGGAACTTGAAGATGCAAATCGCGCCACAGCCTTATGGGGCCTCGCAGCCGGCGTAGCAAGGCTTGAGCCTGAGCTGCAGCAGCGTCTCGTCCTCTTCGCCGAGGAACTTGAAGACCCCGAAGATTGCGTCCTCGTACTACGCGGCTTCGGAACAGGCGTGGCAAGGCTTGCGCCAGAGCTACAGCAGCGTCTCCTGACCGTCGCCGACCGCGTTGACGAACCAGAGTATCGCGCTTTGGCCCTCAGCGCGCTCGGAACGGGTATCACTGGTTTTGCGCTCGAGTTGCAGCGGGATCTCGTCGGCCACGTCGAGAGGCTCGACGACCCGGAGCATTGCGCCTGGATCCTCGAGGCCGTTGGAGCCGGCGTGGCGAGGCTTTTGAGCGATTTGCCGCAGCGTGTCATCGAGCTTGCCGAGAGACTTGACCCCTTGCATCGCTCCCGAGCTCTAGAGACCCTTGCAGTGGGTGTGGCAGAGCTTCCGTCCAATCTTCAGAAGCACCTCGTCGATCTCGCTGAGAGTCTCGAGAACCCGGAGCACTGCGTCTCGGCCCTACGCGGCTTCGGAACAGGCGTGGCAAGGCTTGCGCCAGAGCTACAGCAGCGTCTCCTGAACG
>NZ_RZRY01001414.1:0-634 GCF_003998035.1 Mesorhizobium sp. M2A.F.Ca.ET.039.01.1.1
TCTTCAAGCACGGCCTGCAGGCTGGTACGGCGATACTGGTCGAGGTTGGCGGCAAACCTGCCGAGCTTTTCGGCTGCCTCCTGCGGCGTCACCGTGTCGATGTCGAGCAACAGGTCTGCGACACCGACGCGCTTGGCGACTTCCTTGGTCTTGAACTCATAGGCGATCGGAAGCACAGGCGTTCCCACGCAGAGCGACATGATCATCATGTGCATGCGGGTCGCGACGACGAAGTCGAAACCCTTGACCAGAGCCATCAGTTGCTCGGGGGTGTGGAATGAAGCGTCCACGCTGACATTCCTCGCAATTTCTGGATCGAGCTCGGCGACGATCTTGCGTGCTGTCTTGGAATCGTCATGGGCATATTCCGGAACGCCCTGGCAGGTGGAGACAAAGGTCACCTGCTTGCCATGGTCCCGGACAAGGATGGTCGCGATCTCGCGTACCGAATCGATATAGCGGCGCATCCCGTCTTGGCCGTCATTGACGTAGTTCCAGTGGCGGACGGAAATCGCGACGCGGCCCGTCTGCGCAGGCGGCTGAGCCGAGGCGAGCCGCTTGCCGATGCCGTCCGTGTCGGCAAGGGCAAACACGGCATCGGCCACCACGTGACATTTGCCCGGCTCCTTGACCA
>NZ_RZRY01001415.1:0-630 GCF_003998035.1 Mesorhizobium sp. M2A.F.Ca.ET.039.01.1.1
AGCCGTCATCCTTCTCAAAAATACCGATGAGAACGTGGAAGGTCATGTTAGGTTCAATCACGGTGTCGTCGTCCACCTGGAAGCTGATTCCGCCGTCGACCCAACCGTGGCCGATGGAGTAGCCGCTTCTGGATTCCTTCCGCACGCCGTATGGTTTAAAGGCGCGCTGGAACGCTTGCGAAACTTCAGAGCACGCAACTCCAGGCCGTATCGTTTCGACCTGCGCGAGAAAGCCGTCCAAAGCGGCTTGATGTAGGTGCCGCGCGCGAGCGGTTGGCTCGCCCAAAAATACCGTCCGGGACAAGGCGCAGGCATAGCGGTGTCGGAAGGCGCCAATCTCGAAGTTAGTCTGACAGCCCATCTTATAGCTCGCGTCAGACCACGAAAGATGCGGCGCATTGGCGGGAGCGCCAACCGGCATAGTTGGAAAGGCGCAAACACCGCCCGGGATTTCCGGAGTGCCCTTGACCAAAGCATTAACTATGGCGGCGCCCACGTCGCATTCGCGTGCGCCAGGAGCGATCTCGAGCCGGCCCACCTGCATGGCCCTGTCCACAATCTTTCCGGCCTGCTCCATGTAGGCAAGCTCAGCTGGTGATTTTACCGTCTTTAGTTTACCAAGCATTCCAT
>NZ_RZRY01001416.1:0-628 GCF_003998035.1 Mesorhizobium sp. M2A.F.Ca.ET.039.01.1.1
GTCCAGCGGCCGGCAGCGCCCGCGCAGCCGCCGTCAGCGTCCGGAGCGACGCGGTATATGGCGCTGAAGTTGAATGGCAGACGCGAGGCCAGTTGCTTGCCGTTCTTCTTAAACGAGTACGCAAGGCGATAGATGAACCGCACCTCGCCGCAGCTCGTCTCGTTGCCAAGCGCCGCGAAATCGCGCCGGTCGAGCCGGTTGACGACACCGACAACGCGGAAGCGCGCCGCGTTCGTCTTCAGCCAGCGCATGTCGATGATGCGGCCGACATTCCCGTCGGTCACTTCGTAGAGGGTGCGGCCGCCGGCCTTGATCTCGGCGCGCAACGCAGCAACATCTGCCGCGACTGTCTCAACGAGGGCGTGGTAGGCCGGTGCGGAGTCGTAGAGGGTCTTCAGGTCATCCTTTCCGTCAACACCGAAGAGACCGGCGAAACCGTACCCCTTGGTGTCGAGCTCGGCGAGGACGCGCGGGTCGTCGACGATGGTGACCGGATGACCGGCGGCATGCGCAAATGGCGCAGCGAAAGCCCCCAAAAGAAAGGCCGCGATCACGAGCCCCAGCCGTGTCATCGGATAGTGTTCTGCATCAATTCGCGAAGAACCGGCAGCATGGCCAGGGGCAGGTC
>NZ_RZRY01001417.1:0-623 GCF_003998035.1 Mesorhizobium sp. M2A.F.Ca.ET.039.01.1.1
GGTCGAGATGGTTCGATGGCTCGTCGAGCAGCATGACGTCGGGTCGCATCAACAGGATGCGTGCCAGCGCGACGCGCATCTTCCAGCCGCCTGAGAGCTTTGAGACGTCGCCGTCCATCATCTCCTGGCTGAAGCCGAGCCCGTCCAGCACCTCGCGGGCGCGGCCGTCCAGCGCATAGCCGTCGAGCTCCTCGAAACGGTGCTGCAATTCGCCGTAGCGCTCGATGATTGCGTCCATCTCGTCGGCGCGCTCGGGATCGCCCATGGCGTGCTCGAGCTCGCGCATCTCAGCCGCCACCGCGCTCACCGGCCCCGCGCCTTCCATGACCTCGGCTACGGCGCTCATACCGCCCATGTCGCCGACATCCTGGCTGAAATAGCCTATGGTGACGCCGCGATCGACCGAGACCTGGCCCTCGTCCGGCTGTTCCTCACCGATGATCATGCGGAACAAGGTCGTCTTGCCGGCGCCGTTCGGGCCGACCAGCCCGACCTTCTCGCCCTTCTGCAAGGCGGCCGAAGCTTCGATGAAGACGATCTGTCGGCCGTTCTGCTTGCCGATATTTTCGAGACGGATCATGGGGCGGTCCGGGAAACTGCGCTGATGTGGCGGGATTTGGCCC
>NZ_RZRY01001418.1:0-623 GCF_003998035.1 Mesorhizobium sp. M2A.F.Ca.ET.039.01.1.1
GCGTATCAGCCGCGCCGGGCTGCCCGCCTCGGCCAGGATCTCCGCCACCGCACCGCCCAGACCGCCCAGGATGTTGTGTTCCTCGATCGTCAGAATGAAGCGGGAGTGGGCCGCGGCTGCCAGCACAGCCTTGGTATCCAGCGGCTTGATCGTATGGATATCGATCAGACCCACGGATTTGCCCGCCGCGCGCAACGTGCGGTAGGCCGCCCGTGAGGGATGGACCATCGAGCCGCAGGCGATGATGGTCAGGTCCGACCCTTCGCCGTGGACGATTGCCTTGCCAAACTGGAAGTCGACGCCATCTTCATAGACCACCGGTTCCTGGCCGCGGCCAATGCGGAAGTAAATAGGCCGGGCATGGTTGACCGAAGCCTTGACGGCAGCCGCCAGTTGCGGGCCGTCGGCCGGCGCGACGACCGTCAGGTCGGCAATGCTTCGCATGATGGCAAGATCTTCCGTCGCATGGTGGGAGGTGCCGTAAAAGCCGAGTGAAATGCCGGCATGATGTCCGATCAGCCGCACCGGCAGGGCTGAATAGGCGACGTCGGTCCGGATCTGTTCGCAGCACAGCAACGCTAGGAAAGAAGCGAATGTAGCCACGAACGGCATCGCGCCTGTGC
>NZ_RZRY01001419.1:0-621 GCF_003998035.1 Mesorhizobium sp. M2A.F.Ca.ET.039.01.1.1
TGCCCAGGCTGGTCAGTATCTCGTAGCCGATGGTGCCGGCGTGGCCGGCCGCGTCGTCGACGCTTTGCGAGGGGCCGATGAGCTCGACGAGGTCGCCCTCGCCGAGCCTGCCTGCCGGAAGCGCCGAAATGTCGAGGATGATCGAATCCATCGACACGCGCCCGACGAAGGGCAAACGCACGCCCTCGAACCAGGCGGCCGAGGCGGCGCGCCGGTGCCAGCCGTCGCCATAGCCCAGCGAAATGGTCGCCAGCCTGAGCGGCCCGTCCGCCTGGTGGGTGTGGCCATAGCCGATGCCTGTGCCGGCGCCGATCTCACGCGTTTGCGCCACCTTGGCTTCCAGCCTTATCACCGGCAGCATCGGATTGGCTTCGTGGGGTGTCGGGTTGACGCCGTAGAGCGCGGCTCCGGGACGGGCGAGATCGTAATGATAGGCAGGTCCGAGAAAGATGCCCGACGAGTTGGCCAGGGAGGCGGGCGCCGCGGGCAGCATCTTGCGCAATCGGTCGAATTCGTGCCGCTGCTTCTCGTTGGCCGCCTGTTGGGGCTCGTCGGCGCGGGCGAGATGGCTCATCACGAAACGGATGTCGATGCCGTCGAAGGCGCCGGCCTCGCCCGCGA
>NZ_RZRY01000141.1:0-11733 GCF_003998035.1 Mesorhizobium sp. M2A.F.Ca.ET.039.01.1.1
GCCTTGCGTGGTGACCGTGTACTGGAACGCCGTGCCGGTGCCCGTCGGCGGCGCGCCGATCGAGCCACCCGACACTTGGACGTTCTGATCGCGCAGCGCCTGCACCACATCGCCCGAGGTCATTCCCAGGGCGGACAGTTTTTCCGGATCAAGCCAGATGCGCAGCGAATATTCGCGTTCGCCGAAGATGATAAGGTCGCCGACGCCGTCTAACCTGAGCAGTATGTCGCGCACCCGCGAGCGGGCGTAGTTCGAGACGTAGAGCTGGTCGTAGGTATTGTCGGGCGACAGCATGTGCACGACCATCATCAGGTCGGGCGAGCTCTTGGTGGTGGTGATGCCGAGGCGGCGGACCTCTTCGGGCAGGCGCGGCTCGGCGACCGACACGCGGTTCTGCACAAGCACCTGCGCCTTGTCGAGATCGGTGCCCAGCTTGAAGGTGATGGTCAGCGCCATCGACCCGTCGCCCGACGAATAGGATGACATGTAGAGCATGCCCTCGACGCCATTGATCTCCTGCTCGATCGGCGTTGCCACCGTCGCTGCGACCGTCTGGGCGTCGGCGCCCGGATACTGCGCGCGAACGACGATGGTCGGCGGCGCGATCTCGGGATATTGCGCGACCGGCAGCTGGGTATAAGCAATCCCGCCGAGGATCAGCAGGACGATCGAAACGACCGATGCGAAGATTGGACGGTCGACGAAGAAATGCGCGAACCTCATTGCTGCAACCCGGCGGTTTCGACCTTGGGCGGCAACGTCACCATCTCGACCTTCACCTTGGTGCCGGGCCTTGCGTGCATCAGCCCGTTGACGATGATCGTCTCGGCGCCGGTCAGGCCCGAGCGGATCACCCGGTAGCCGTCGAGAAGCGGTCCGGTGCGCACGGGCTTCGCCGACACCATTCCGGCCTCGTCCACCAGCAACACGATGCGACGATCCTGATCGGCGCCGATCGCCTCGTCAGGCACCAGCACGCCGCTATGCGGCAGCGACCCCGGCACGTTGATGCGCCCGAACATGCCTGGCTGGAGAACGCCGTCGGGGTTGGGAAACGTCGCACGAACCCGCATTGTGCCGGTCGCGTTGTCGATCCGGTTCTCGGCAAAATCGAGCTTGCCCTTGACCACCGCCTCCGCGCGGTCGGCGACCTGAACCTGCACATCGAGCCCGCCGGCGCCTTCCTGCATGCTGCCGCCACGCGCCATCGCGTCGCGGGCGTAGCTGAAATACAGACGCTCATCGACGTCGAAATAGAAGTCGATCGGGTCGCGCGTGACGATGGTCGTCAGCAAGGTGGAATCCGGCTGCACGAGGTTGCCGACCGATACCAGCCGGCGGTCGATGCGGCCGGACAACGGCGCCTTGATCTCAGTGAATTCCATGTTCAGGCTGGCCGTCGTCAGCGCAGCCGTCGCGCCCTGCATCTGCGCCTGCGCCGCAAGGTATTCCCGCCGGCGGTCGTCGACCGTGGCGGGCGAGATGTTGCCGGTCTTGGCAAGTTCGTTGGCGCGATCCAGTTGCATCTTGGTGAATTCGAGCAGGCTCTTGGCGACATCCACTTGCGATTTGGCGGCATCATAAGCGGCCTGGTACGGACGCTGGTCGATGGTGAAGAGCAGGTCGCCCTTGTTGACCAGTGCGCCGTCCTGGAAGCTGACCTTGTCCAGATAGCCGCTGACGCGCGAACGGATGGCAACCTGGTCGACGGCTTCGAAACGCCCGACGAACTCGTCGTCCTCGATGATGTCACGCACCACCGGCTTGGCCGCCGTCACCACGGGCAGCTGCTGGTCCTGCGCAAACGCAGTGCTGCTGAAAGCCATGCCGAGCAGGAATGCCGCCGACGCGGTGGCGCAGGCAAGCCAGCCGGCCGATCGACGGGGTCGCTCGCCCACGTCGCAACGCCATTGCCCATTGCCTGTGGTATCCATTTGCGTCCCCCTCGCTGGACCCGGAGGTCGGTTGATCCGCTTCTACGCTCAGGCTTTTTCGTCGAGACCCGAGCACTGCAATATTGTGCACGGCACATGATCATTTTCCATATGGGCTGAAATGTCCATCCTGTGGCTGCCTCCCCACCGGGTAGGCCTAGTCGCAATCTAAAGGAATCAGGATTCCTTTGACACACACCGTCAAGCCAAATTCGCCACGCTCGTCACCCGCCTTCAGCCACACACCCCTGATGACCGATTGGTAGGAGCGTATCACGGCTGAAAGCGTCAAGAGGCAGGTGCTGGCGCAAGGCGGCCGACGCGGCGCCGCGGTTGTTTTTCCGGCAACGGCAAGCGACGTCGTTGCGGCCAAGATGGGGGCACCAGCGGAATGGCATCTTTCTCGCTAGGTCGTCCCAGAACCGGACCGTCCGCTTCCGGCCCCAAAGACGCCATGGCAGCTTTGCGCTCATCTCGGCCGCTGGAGGGAATTTTGCCGCCGCCTGGAAGCAGACATGGAAGCCGAGCCGCGGAGCTTGTCCCAAGGCCACGCCTCGCCGGTCTGTCAATCGGGCGCCTGTCGTGCAACACTACTTACTAATATACGGGTGGGAAGCATTCCGCTGAAGCCGGCGGAAGGCCCTTTGGGGAGAAGCCAATATGCAGGGCTCGGTGGGAAGCGATCTTGCAAGTCGCCTGGCATCCGCAGATCGCCGTATTGCCGAACTGGAAAATAATTATGCTGACGCGGCAATCGAGCTTGATCGACTTTCCGCCGAAAACAAGCGCCTGATTCAACTCGCCGAGGAGCGCGCGAAGGAATTGGCCATCCTCAACAGCGTCGGTGAAGCGATGGCAAAGACGCTGAATGTCAAGACGGTGACCCGCATCGTGGGCGATCAGGTACGTGAAATATTTGGGGCGGATATAACCGAAATTTTGTTGCACGACGAGGCCTCTGATCTCATCACCGTCCCGTATTCATTTTACCGCGAGTACCAGGACGTCGAGCCTTTCACTTTGGGCGCGGGGCTGACCTCCAAGGTCATCCTCTCTGGAAAACCACTGGTTCTCGGGACGTCTGAACAGTCCATTGAGTTCGGTGCGATCTTCCTCAGCGAAGCGGAGCGGTCAGAATCGTATATCGGCGTACCAATCATCGCCGGTGGCAGAACCCTGGGCGTTGTCAGTGTTCAAAGCTACGAAAAGAATGCCTTTGGCGAAGATCATTTGCGCCTGCTGCAAGGCTTGTCATCAAGCATGGGCGTTGCGATTGCCAATGCACGCCTTTTCGACGAAACGCAGCGGCTGCTGAAAGTATCTGAGGACCGCGCAAAGGAACTGGCCATTCTCAACAGCGTCGGCGAAGCAATGGCGAAGACGCTGAACGTCAAGACCGTCACACGCATCGTCGGTGATAAGGTGCGCGAAATATTCGGAACGGACGTCACCGAAATCCTCCTGCGTGATGAGAAGTCTGACCTAATCACCGTACCCTATGCATTTTACAAGGGCTATCAGGACCCCGAACCATTTGCGATGGGCGAAGGGCTGACCTCAAAGGTCATACTGTCAGGCAAACCATTGGTATTGGGTACGACTGAGCAACACGTTGCTCCGGGTGCACTTATACCTACAGAGGAAGACAGGACCGAATCCTACCTAGGTGTGCCAATCATCGCTGGCGACAGGACTTTGGGTGTCGTCAGCGTCCAGAGCTACGAGAAGAATGTCTTCAATGAAGATCATGTGCGTCTGTTGCAGGGGCTTTCATCCAGCATGGGCGTCGCTATCTCTAACGCCCACCTGTTCGACGAGACCCAGCGCCTATTGAAAATGATGGAGGCTCGTAATGCTGAACTGGCCTTCGTGAATGGCGTTCAGGAAGTGCTCGTCTCCAATTTGGAAATGCAGGAGATATATGACCAGATCGGCGACCAGATTCATGAGATTTTCGATGCCCAGGTGGTGGATATCGGACTGTTCGATCCCGACGACAACCTTCTGCATTTTCCTTATACGATTGAGCGGAACGTTCGCTTCCCCGATTTACCGATGCCGCTCATTGGTTTTCGGAAACATGTCATGGATACGGGGCAGCCATTGCTGCTCAATGATGCTATCACTGCGTCCGAGAAATACGGCAACCCCGTGCTGCAGGGTGAGGCAGCTAAGTCGGGGCTGTTCGTACCGTTGATCATCGGAGGACAGGCAAAGGGCGTCATTTCCCTGCAAAACCTCGATCACGAGCACGCCTTCAATGAATCGGACGTGAATCTGCTCACCACGATTGGTAATGCGACGTCTATTGCAGTTGAAAAGGCGAGGCTGTTCACCGAGACCAGGCGCTTGCTGAAGGTAACCGAGGACCGCGCGGCAGAACTCGCTATTCTCAATAGCGTTGGCGAGGCTATGACACAGTCACTAGACCTGGATACAGTAATTCGTCTTGTAGGCGATAAGGTGCGGGAGGCCTTCGGGACCGAGGTCAGTGAAATTCTGCTGCATGACAGGGAATCCGGTCTGATCCATGTGCCTTATGCATACTTCAGGCAATATAGAGTTATTGATCCATTTCCGTTTGGCGTGGGTGTAGCGTCCAAAATCATAGATACAGGGCGCCCGTTAGTCTTCACGACTCTCGAGGGAGGAAAAGAGCTTGGTGCATTCTTTCCAGACGAAAAGGACAGGACCGCATCTTACATAGGTGTTCCCATCAAGTCTGGTGAAAGAACGCTGGGGGTTATCAGTGTACAAAGCTACCGGGAGAATGCGTTTGACGAAAATCACGTACGCCTCCTGCAGACGGTTGCCTCCAACATGGTCGTCGCCATAGCCAATGCCCGCCTGTTTAACGAAACGCAGCGTCTGCTGAGAGTGACAGAAGCTCGCGCTGCCGAGCTCGGCGCCATCAGTATGGTCAGCCAGGCGCTGATAGCGGAATCCGAACTCGAAAGCACGATCCAGCTGATCGGCAATCAGATGCAGGAAATCTTCGATGCCGATATCGTCTACGTCGCTCTGCTCGATCCGGAAACTAAGCTAATCCATTTCCCCTATCAGTTTGGCGAGGCCTTCACCACGCTCACGCTCGGCGAGGGACTGACGAGCAAGATCATACAGACCGGCGAGCCGCTGCTCATCAATCAGGATGTGGCGAAAAGGGGGGCTCAGATCGGGGCCACCCCCGTCGGCAAGAATGCCTTGTCCTACCTCGGCGTTCCGATCAAAACGGCCCAAGGAACGCTTGGCGTTATCAGTGTTCAGAGCACTACGCGGGAGGGCATTTTTACCGATGACTCGCTCCGCTTGCTTTCCACCATTGCCGCCAATGCGGGCTCTGCCCTGCACAACGCGCAACTATTCACTGAGCTCAAACAGTTGTCCCTGGCTCTCCAGCAGGCAAAGGAGGCGGCCGAGGCGGCAAATGAGGCGAAGAGTTCGTTTCTGGCGACGATGAGCCACGAGATTCGTACGCCAATGAACGGCGTGATCGGAATGAGCAACTTGCTCCTGGCGACAAAACTAGATGACGAGCAGCGGGAAATTGGAGAGACAATTAACAACAGCGCCGAGGCCCTGCTCACCATCATCAATGACATACTCGATTTCTCCAAGGTCGAGGCGGGCAAGATCGATCTCGATCCCCGGCAGTTCGAATTGCGCGATTGCCTGGAAAGTGCGATCGATCTAATAGCTCCGAGAACGGCCGAAAAAGGGCTCGATCTGAGCTATTTGATCGAGCCCGGTACGCCGGAGGCGGTAATTGCCGACAGTAGTCGGCTTCGCCAAGTGCTGATCAACCTCCTTAATAACGCGGTCAAATTCACTGAGCGGGGAGAGATCGTCCTTTCGGTGATGACGATCGCGCCCGCAGCCACAAGCCATGGTTCAAACGAGGACGGCGAGGGGAAGATTTGCACGCTCCAATTTTCGGTTCGCGACACCGGCATCGGTATCCCCGGCGACCGGATGGACCGGCTCTTCAAATCCTTCAGCCAGGTCGACGCTTCTACGACCAGGCGCTATGGCGGAACCGGACTTGGCTTGGCCATCAGCAGGCGTCTGGTAGAGTTGATGGGCGGCGAGATCTGGGTCGACAGCGCGGAAGGAAAAGGCACCACTTTCTTCTTCACGATTCGCGCGCCCGTGGCATCGCGCCAATTAGCAAACGCCCCGACGGCTACCGTCGGACTGGCAGGCAAGCGGTTGCTGGTCGTGGACGACAACGCAACCAACCGCCGCATCATGGCCCTGCAGGCGCAGTCATGGAATATGGTCGCGTCGGCGAGCGAACACCCGCGCGACGCACTGCGAAGGCTTGAAGCAGGGGAAGTCTTCGATGTCATCGTTCTCGACATGAACATGCCTGACATGGATGGCATCGAACTCGCTAGAAAAATCCGCGCGCTCGAAAGCATGGAAGGCGTTCCGCTGGTGCTACTTAGTTCCATGGTGCCAATGTCGGAGGACAGGAAAAAGGAAATTGAAAGTCTGCGGTTTGCGGCCGCGCTATCCAAGCCGATCAAGCCTTCTCCATTGCTCAATACGTTGCTGTCGATCTTCGTTGGAACGCCGGCTCGCTCCACCCGAGCCGATCAACCGAAGGCTCCCGCTTTTGACGGTTCGATGGCGAACACGTTTCCACTGCAGATTCTTTTGGTCGACGACAATGCCACCAACCGCAAGCTTGGCTCTAAGGTGCTCGAGCGCTTGGGATATAAGCCGGACCTGGCAATCGACGGCCAGTCGGCGATCGCTGCCTACAGCCAGGGCAGCCATGACGTTATCCTAATGGATATCGAAATGCCTGACATGGATGGGCTCGAAGCGACAAGATTGATCCGCCGTATCAATGCCGAACCCGTGCATCGACCATTCATCATTGCCCTGACCGCCAACGCGATGGCGGGTGATCGCGAGAGATACCTGAATGCTGGAATGGACGATTATCTGAGCAAACCGTTGCGTGTCGAAGATCTTATAGCCTCCCTGAACAAGGCCGTCGTGAATTTGGGTGAAGGTTCGCGGGGTGCAGCGGGTGAATTTGAAGATGCCAGCGCGCCCGGTCGTCCCTAGGTGGAACAGCGGCGTCGGAGTAATCGAGATTAGCGTCGCGGCAGCATCGCCGGGAATAGGGATCTCGCTAATTTAGCATTGGTGCGATAATCTGTCTTTTCAACGCGATGGAACTCTGAAAGAAGGGGAGCAGAGAGTTCGACTTCGCTCGTTTTTGCCAGCGCCGGCAGATGTTTTGTCGCTGGTTTTGGTTCGAAGAAGCATACATCGGGGGATGTTGTGGCGATCGACAGAGGGGCGCTGGACAAGCTGCGTGAGCTTGTCGGTGGCGAGGAAGCCGACCTTCTGGAGCTTGTGGAGTCCTTCTTGGAGGAAGGGCCATCCATCATGCAGGGCATGTGGTCGTCATGTCAGGCCTCCGACCACGCTGCCGTCCGACGGGCTGCCCACTCCCTGAAATCGAATGCGCGGGATATGGGTGCGACTGATCTCAGCCAGATCTGCGCCGGGGTGGAGGCGCGGTGCGCAAGCGGCGAACCCGCAAGTCTTGCCGAGATCGGCGATGCACAGCGTGCCTTCGACGTCGCCAGCAGCGAGCTTCGAGCAATCTTCAACCTGGGGAATTAGCGTGAGCAACCCTGGCCGAATTCTCATCGTCGACGACTCTCGGACCATAAGGATCAAGCTCAAAAAATCGGTGGAGGCTCTCGGCCATGAAGCCGAGGCTGTAGAGAACGGGCGAGCGGCTCTCGATCTGCTCGCAGTTGAAAATTTCGATCTTGTTCTTCTCGATATCATGATGCCGGTGATGGACGGCTTCGAGGTGCTGACGAGCCTCAAGAGCTCGCCCCGGACCCGGGATGTGCCGGTGATTGTGATTTCCGGGCTCGACGATGAGATGAGCAGCGTCGTGAAGGCGATTGAATTGGGCGCCGAGGATTTCTTGCCCAAGGATTTCGAGCTGGCGCTTCTCAAGGCGCGGATTTCCACGTGCATCGAGAAAAAGCGACTGCGCGACGTAGAGAAGGAATATCTGCGTCAGGTAGCCAAGTTGACGAAAGCGGCCGCGACCCTGGAAAGTGGGAGGTTCAACCCTTCGAAGCTGGGCATCCGCGATGTGGCAGCCCGAACCGATGGTCTGGGCAAGCTCGCCAGTGTGTTCGCAACGATGGCCCAAAAGGTTTACGAGCGCGAACGCAAAATGCGGCAAAATATCCGCACATTCCGCGGAGCCTTGCTGCTGTTGGCCTGCGGAGGACTGTGGGGCCTTGTCGTCCCGCTGTCGAAAATGGCTTCGCTCGTTGAAGCTCACCCGATTGGACTAGCGATCCTTATTGACCTCATCGGAGCTGCGTTCTGCCTCGGGATTAGCCTCAAGCGCAGGACCATGCCGAGGCTGTCTGCTCTCACGCGCTCGGATTGGCGGTTCGTTATCATCCTCGCGTTCATCAGCTCGGTGGTCAATCAGGTGCTGGTCTATTGGCTGGCAAGCAAGCTTCCGGCCTTTATCGTCTCCATCGTCATCGTACTTGAAGGGTTCGCCGTATTCCTGTTCGCGGCCTTGATGCGGACCGAAGCGCCGAGCATGAAACGGTTCTTGGGGCTTGGACTGGGTCTCGTCGGCATCGTCATCATCCTTTTCTTTGGCGAGCCGGGGGAAATGAACACGAATTGGTTGTGGCTTGCCATCGCGCTTGTGATCCCGGTCACTTATGCCACTGAGGATATCTATCTTTCGGAGTTCAAACCCGCTGCCGTCGACAGCGTCGCCATGTTCGGCATGGTCCTGGTTGCTTCGCTTTTGATGCTGATTCCGCTCGCGGCCTTTTATGGGGATTTCATACCGGTTGGTTTGTTGACCGGAAGGCTTGGCATCATTGTCATTTTGATGGCAGTTGCCGGCAATCTGGCCATGCTGCTCTTCATTGCGCTGATCTCCAGCACAGGTGCTGTGTTCGCAAGCCAGAACGCCTACGCCGTAACCGCGGCCGGTATAGGGTGGAGCATGTTGCTGCTGGGCGAAGCGATACCGGCGCTCACCTGGGTTTCGTTAGCGCTGATCGTGGTAGGCCTGCTGATGGTCGAACCGAAGCAGGAAGCTGAAGAAGAACCGCCACCGCTTGACGATGCGACAGAGGAAATCGTGCCGAAGCTCGACCTTGTGCCACTGCCAACGGAGTGAACAGAGCCCGAGGCAGGTCTGCCTACCTTAAGCCAAGCAGAGCATGGCTCCGATGCTGACGGCGTGGTGCGCCGAATGGAACGTCGGTTTCCCGGCTCGCCAGTCCGAACGCTGCCGGACTGCTCTCGGCCCCATTCGGGTCATTCAAAAAAATGGATCGCGCGAATGGCTATGGGCGCCCACCTGGGAGCGCACCTTCTCGCTGCATGACTGCGGCAAAGAAGCCGTCGGTATCGTTGCGCGCGGGCGTCAGCGACAGATAGTCCGGATGAGATGAGTTCGTCAGTTGCGGCGCGGCCTCGTGAAGCGGCACCACACGAAAACCGGGATGTGCCGCCAGGAACGCTACCACCTGTTCCTCATTCTCCTCGGACAGCATGGAGCATGTCGCGTAGACCAGCCGTCCACCGGGCTTCACCAGACGCGCCGCGCTCGCCAGAATCCGGGCCTGCAGCGACACGAGATTGTCCAGACCCTGTTCCTCCTGCGCGCGCCAGCGTGCATCGGGGTTGCGTCGCCAGGTACCGGTGCCGCTGCATGGCGCGTCCACCAGCACGCGATCGAAACCGCCCTTGTGGCGCTTGATCCACCGATCCGTTTCGCCGGCCAGGAGCCGTGTCTCGATATTGTGCAATCCTGCCTGCCGGAAGCGCTCGGCGCCGCGCTTCAAACGGCCTTCCAGGACGTCGCAGGCGACAACATGGCCCTTGTTGTTCATCTGCACGGCGACCGCCAGCGTCTTGCCGCCGGCTCCGGCGCAGAAATCGACCACGCGCTCGCCCGGCCGGGCATCGACCAGCATGGCGACAAGCTGCGAGCCCTCATCCTGGATCTCGACCTCACCGGTCCTGAGCATCAGCAGGCTCGCCAGCGAGGGGCGTTCATGCACACGAATGCCGTAAGGAGCGATGGCAGATGGCTGCGCCCGCAAGCCGAGATCCTTCAGCGCGTTGAGCATGGCCTCGCGCGTCGACTTGATCGGGTTGACGCGCAGATCAAGGGGCGGCGGCGCCAGAAGCGCGGACATCTCCTGGCCGAACGCTTCCCCGAAACGGCGCCGCAGGGGATCGGCCGCCCAGGACGGGCATTCAAGGCGCACCTCTTCCGGCATGCCGGGATGGTCGATCGTGCCTCCCCGCAATTTGACCAGCAGCGCGTGCTCGTGATCCGTCAGGATGGCAGGCGCGAATTTCGCCCCGTTGAACAGGCGCTTGATCTGATCGGCCGTCTCGCCTTCCTTCAGCGTGAGCCACGCGAGCAGGCGGTTGCGGGGCCTATCCTCGCGCCCATGCCTGGCCAGCCACCAACCAAGCCGTGCATGGTGTCGCAGAAGCGCATAAAGCAACTCCAAAATCTGGCCACGGTCCCTGTCGCCGATATAGCGCCGAGCCCGAAACCACGCCGAGACGACAGCATCCGCGGGACGCGCGACGCTATCGACTTCATCCATAAGTTCGATTGTGGCTTGCAGGCGGGCGGCAGGGGTCACGGAACGGCGATCAGGCTGAAAAAAGCGCCTATATAGGCGACAGTGCCGCTCCTGACCATCGTTCGCGCATCCCAGCGCTCATCCCTTGCGTTCCTGCAGGATGTTGCCGCCGTCGACGACGAGAACGGCGCCGTTGACATAGCTGGCTCCGTCCGACGCCAGGAACAGCACGGCGGCGGCGACTTCCTCGGGACTGCCCGCGCGCCCGAGCGGCGTGTTGCGGGCAGCGGCGAGTTCCTCCGGCGTCGATGCGCCGGTCGTGATCCAGCCCGGCGCCACGGCGTTGACCGTGACACCGCTGCGGCCAACCTCCAGGGCGAGCGCGTGCGTCAGCCCGACCATGCCGGCCTTCGCCGCCGAATAGGCGGCCTCGCCTTCATTGGAGACGTAAGGTCCGGTCACCGAAGCCATGTTGACCACGCGCCCATGGCAGCGCTGCACCATGCCGGCCAGGAATCCGCGCGTGCTCAGGAACGCGGTTTTGAGGCTGACGTCGATGCCGCGGTCCCAATCGCTTTCGCTGAGGTCGAGAAACCGCCGCTGCAACGCCGGCTGCGCGACCGTGCCCATCCCGGCATTGTTGACGAGGACGTCGATTTCGCCGGCCTGCGAGCACAAGCGCTCGACATCGCCCGAAACCGTCAGGTCGGCCACAACGGCGCTTATATCGAGCCCCTCCGCCCGCAGTTCCCCGGCCCGCTGTTCGACGCGCGCGGACGAAGCGGTGATGACGACCGAAAGGCCGGCCTCGCCCAGCGCACGCGCGACCGCTACGCCGATGCCGTCGGCGGCGCCCGCGCCGGTCACCAGCGCCCTGCGGGATTTGCGGAACACGATCATTTCCTCTCCACGATTGGAATGCCGGCATGTCGACGCGGGCAATCATGCCCGCGATGAAACTGCCCAGGCTTTTTCAATAGCCGGCGCTGACGCCGAAATCGATCGACAGCGCGGCCCCGGTGATCGGCGCCGAGCCCGGCTGGCAGAGGTAGTGGATGAAGGATGCGATCTCTTCCACCTGAATGAACCTTGCTTTGCCCCCTTGCGGATAGTGCCCGAGAAGCCGGCGCTTGTAGCCGTCGGGATCGTCCCCGCCATAGGTCCTGGCC
>NZ_RZRY01001420.1:0-621 GCF_003998035.1 Mesorhizobium sp. M2A.F.Ca.ET.039.01.1.1
CACGGTGGTGCCGACCGACCGGATTTACCTGTGCTGCGGTGAGACCGATATGCGCCGCGGGATCAACAGCCTGGCGCGCATGGTGCAGCAAGTGCTAGCGCTCGACCCGCACACCGGCGCGATCTTTTGCTTCCGTGGACGCAAGGGTCATATAATCAAAATCCTGGCGCATGACGACCAGGGGTTCTGCCTTTTTACAAAGCGGCTTTCCGAAGGTTGTTTCGCCTGGCCGACCACCAAAGATCGGGTCGCGGTGTCGCTCACCAAGGCACAGCTTTCGCTGTTTCTGGACGGCATCGACTGGCGCCGGCCGAGCAAAACTTATCGACCGCGTTTGGCTGGCTGATTTGCTCGTTTGTTATTGATTTTGTGTCGATTTTGCTTCCGTGAAGGAGCTCTTTCGGGTATGTAATTTGGGTGTCGGAACAAGCTCCCTCAACCGCTGATTTCCTCACCCGGATCGCGCTTCTGGAGGCGGCCGTTGCTGCCCGTGACACCACCATCGCCGAACGCGATGAGCAGCTTCGCAGAGAGCGCGCCGAAGCCGCACTTCGCATTCAGCGCCTGCAGCTGCGGATCGATCGGTTCAACCGTAAGGCCTTCGGCCGCTCGTCCGAGAAG
>NZ_RZRY01001421.1:0-618 GCF_003998035.1 Mesorhizobium sp. M2A.F.Ca.ET.039.01.1.1
CATCCTCTCCCCGTATAGTGACGGGGAGAGGGGCGCTGTCGCCGGCGATTTCGCCAATCGCCGGCGTTGCAGGAAACGAGCCAGCGCCGCAGTCAGCCTCTTCTCCCCGTCTCTATACGGGGAGAAGTGCCCGGCAGGGCGATGAGGGGCGGCGCCACCGTCTGGCAAGATAAGAACCTAGTCACGAAGCCGAATTGGTCAGAAGCCGGCTTGCTTGACTGCAACAGGGACGAACGAATGGACATTTTTGACGAAGCGGCAACAAAACCGAAAGACGATGCTGACATCCGCGTCGGCCGGCGGGTGCGGGCATTGCGCCTGGAGCGCAACCTCTCGCTGGCCGACTTGGCCGCCAAAGCCGGCATCTCCATCGGCGCGCTGAGCCAGATCGAACGCGGCATGTCCTCGCTGCGCGTCAAGGTGATCTGGCCGCTGGCCGCCGCCCTCGACATCGAGCCGTCGGCGCTGATCACCGACGGCAATGAGGCGGTCAACGACCTCTACTGCGTGCGCGCCGATAAGCGTCGCGCGATCCCGGTGAAGTCCGAGGGCATCGCCAAGGCGCTGCTGTCGCCGCCCGCCGCCACGCTCACCGGCATGCTGGTCACGGTCGAGGCC
>NZ_RZRY01001422.1:0-615 GCF_003998035.1 Mesorhizobium sp. M2A.F.Ca.ET.039.01.1.1
GTCCGCGATCCGGCGCGGCGCCTACGACTTCATCGAGAAGCCGTTCAAGGCCGATCGCCTGATCCTGATCGCCGAGCGCGCGCTCGAAACGTCCAAGCTGCGGCGCGAGGTCTCCGACCTCAAGCAGCGCAGCGGCGAGACCTTCGACCTGATCGGCATGTCGTCGGCCATGAGCCAGCTGCGGCAGACAATCGAGCGCGTCGCACCGACCAACAGCCGCGTCATGATCGTCGGCCCGTCCGGCTCCGGCAAGGAGCTGACGGCGCGCGCCATCCACGCCCTGTCGTCGCGCAAGGCCGGCCCGTTCGTGACGCTGAGCGCGGCCACCATCACGCCCGAGCGCATGGAGATCGAGCTGTTCGGCACCGAATCGAACGGTACCGAACGCAAGGTCGGTGCGCTGGAAGAGGCGCATCGCGGCATCCTTTACATCGACGAAGTCGCCGACATGCCGCGCGAGACGCAAAACAAGATCCTGCGCGTGCTGGTCGAGCAGCAGTTCGAGCGGGTAGGCGGCACCAAGCGCGTCAAGGTCGATGTCCGCATCATCTCGTCCACCTCGCAAAACCTCGAGGCGATGATCGCCGACGGCCGCTTCCGCGAGGACCTCTACCA
>NZ_RZRY01001423.1:0-615 GCF_003998035.1 Mesorhizobium sp. M2A.F.Ca.ET.039.01.1.1
ATCCTGGCCGACGGTTCGGTTTCGGAGAGCGAGATGGTCGTCCTCCGCCGCATCTGCAGGGAAGCCTTCGGCATTCCCGAGGCCTCGATCGACAGCGTCATCGAATATCTCAACGATTATGGCTACGAGACCAACGGCTCGCAGGCGATCGCGCTGTTCCGCGATCTCGATGTCGAGCGCCGGAAACTGCTTGCGCGCCATATGGCCGAGATCGCCAAGGCCGATTCCAAATTGGCGGAGAGTGAGGTGAAGCTGCTGCGCCGCACGCTCGACTTGCTCGATATCAGCCCGGTCGATCTGGTGAAGCGGGAGGAATAGCCGGCCCGGCCGGCTGCTTAGCCCTGTTCCTGCATGCGTCGCGCGATGGCTCGGTGAAGATCGGGCGCCGCCGCGACCAGCGCTCGCGCCGCTTCCGAGCTGGGATGGTCGAGCACGTCGGCGGTCTTGCCGCGCTCGACGATCCTGCCTTCATGCATGACGAGCACCTCGTCCGCCATGGCGCGGGCGACCGTCAGGTCATGGGTGATGAAGAGATAGGCGATGCCGAGCTTCTGGTTGAGCTCGGCGAAAAGGTCGAGGATCTGGGCGCGGATCGAGACATCGAGCGCCGAGACC
>NZ_RZRY01001424.1:0-611 GCF_003998035.1 Mesorhizobium sp. M2A.F.Ca.ET.039.01.1.1
GTGCAGAGGCGTCTGTCAGTAGCAGGTGTTACCCCGCGGGGGAAACGAGGGCCACATGTCTTCCGTCACGCGCGGGCGGTCGAACTGCTGCGCGCGTCGGTTCCGCAAAAGATCATTGGCGATGTGCTCGGGCATCGATCGACCCAGTCTACGAACGCTTATCTCAAGCTGGCCACCGAGGATCTGCGGGCAGTGGCGCTCGACGTGCCCGGATCGGAGGTGCTGTTATGAGCGCCTGGCCCGATTCCGATCGCACTGTTGTCGCTGACTTTCTGCAAGCATCCCAGTTCGAGCAGAGAAGCTGCCTCACTTATCGTTGTATCCTTCGCAGCTTTGATGACGTTGCGCGCCGTCACCAGGTAGTCGACCGCCAGATGCTCGTGGCGTGGCTGAACGAAATGGAAAAGCGTTGGCAATCGCCGTCGCTGTTGAACCAGGTCTGCATAGTCGATCGCTTCCTCGACTATCTCGTCGAGATGGGGTTGATCGCCAACAACCCCGTCGCCGTGCTCCGCAGTCAGCACAACGTCAAACAGAACAAGCCAATCTGGCGGGCTCTCGCGTCCCCCAACCCCGATAAGGCTCTTGCTGCGCTACACCGGCCAGCGCCC
>NZ_RZRY01001425.1:0-610 GCF_003998035.1 Mesorhizobium sp. M2A.F.Ca.ET.039.01.1.1
GGATGGGGGAGAGCGGACAATTGGCTCAATTGGTTTCGCGGGCACCGGCCTTGCCCCAGGGCGGTCCGGACTCTAAACAAGCGCGACTCCAAGGAACGAAGGAACCTCCAATGAGCATTCGTCGCATCGATGTCGGCCCGCGCATGAGCCAGATCGTCATTCACGGCAATACCGTCTACCTGGCCGGTCAGGTTGGCCAGCCCGGCGGCAACGTCGCCTCGCAGACGCGCGATATCCTGAAGACCATCGACGAATTGCTGGCCAAGGCCGGCACCGACAAGACCAAGATCGTCCAGGCGATCATCTGGCTGGCCGACATGGGCACCTTCGCCGAGATGAATTCGGAATGGGACAAGTGGGTGCCGCAGGGTCACACCCCGGCCCGCGCCACCGGCGAAGCCAAGTTGGCTACTCCGGAATATCTGGTCGAGATCATTGTGACGGCGGCGCTGTAGCGCCGACTTCCCCTTCTCCCCTTGTGGCAGAAGGTGGCCGCGAAGCGGCCGGATGAGGGGTACTCCAGGGAAAGCCAACGTCTCGCTCCGCTGGAACACCCCTCATCCGTCCCGGCGCTGCGCGCCGATCCCCCTTCTCCCGCAAGGGTAGAAGG
>NZ_RZRY01001426.1:0-606 GCF_003998035.1 Mesorhizobium sp. M2A.F.Ca.ET.039.01.1.1
CGAGCGCGAGGCGCGCGGCGAGCCGCTGACCAGGGCCGAGCTCGGCGTGCTGCTCGCCTATGCCAAGATCGTGCTGTTCTCCGACATCGTCGCCAGCGACGTGCCGGACGAGCCGCATTTCGACCGCGACCTGATGGGCTATTTCCCGGAGCGCATGGCCAAGAAATTCGCCGGCGAAATCCGCGACCACAGGCTGCGGCGCGAGATCATCGCGCGGGTCGTCGCCAACGATCTCGTCAATCGCGGTGGGCCATCCTTCGTCAACCGGCTGCAGGAAGCCACCGGCCGGCCGGCGGCCGATGTCGTGCGCACCTTCGCCGTGGTTCGCGACGGCTTTGCGCTGCCGGCGCTCTATCGCGAGATCGACGCGCTCGACAACCAGATCGACGGTCAGATCCAGCTCGATCTCTACCAGTCCGTCAGCCGGCTCATCTTTGTAACCAGTGGCTGGTACCTGAAGAACGAAGCCGGCTCCGCGCCGCTCGGCCAGCGCATCGTCGAGCTACAGGAGGCCCGCAAGGCGCTCGAGCCGAAGCTCGTCTCGCTGCTGCCGGCCTTCTCGCGCGAGCGCATCGAGGAGCGGCGGCAAGGCCTGTTCAAGGGTGG
>NZ_RZRY01001427.1:0-606 GCF_003998035.1 Mesorhizobium sp. M2A.F.Ca.ET.039.01.1.1
CGCCGGGCTCACCTAGGCCAACGGGTGCGGGAAATCGCACAAGGTGTCGCGGCAATGCACCGCGGCAAAGCCAAGTGCGTTATATGGTCAGGTGAGCCTGCAGTGATAAACGATTCCAACATGGTTAGCCGGTTTCGCAGCACCGTGCTGGAGGTGGCTGGGCCCGATGCTTTTTCGCAGGACATTTCGCGCAGCGGCAGCGATGATTTCGGCTTCTACGCTCAATGCATACCCTCCATCTATTTTTTGTTCGGCAGCGGTGAGCCCGGCAAGAACTCTGGCCTCCATACACCGACTTTCGCTGTGTCGGACGAAATTCTCATTCCCGCAACTGAGCTAGCCATCACGTACTGTTTTGCGCTGCTCGAAGAATAAAAAAACCGTTTGGAAACAAGATTTATTGGATCGGCAGCCGATGTGTTGCCCGTATCTCGAAGGCGGCGCGTGATCGCGGCCCGATCGCCCGAGCGATTATAGCGATATTCGTGGCTTTGCACCTCCGCTTATTACCACTAAGGGGGAGCAGAGGACGTGTGGGGCAGTTATGCGGCAAGAACTGTTTCATCTGGTTCGTGATTGTCTGATTGTCGTTAGCCATACGGGACA
>NZ_RZRY01001428.1:0-602 GCF_003998035.1 Mesorhizobium sp. M2A.F.Ca.ET.039.01.1.1
CAGTAGGGCAGTAGGGCAGTAGGGCAGTAGGGCAGTAGGGCAGTAGGGCAGTAGGGTGTGACGTCCCGGAGTGCTTGCGCATGCGATGTGCGCGCCCCTATTGCCTTACTGCCCTACTCCCTTACTCCCCTGATTTCCTCAGCAGATAAGTGTCCATGATCCAGCCCTTTTTCCGGCGGGCTTCCTCGCGGACCTTCTCGATCTTGGCACCGACATCGCCTAGGCGTCCGGAGATGACGATCTCATCCGGCGTGCCGAGATAGGCGCCCCACTGGATGAAGACATCCTTGTCGGCCAGCGTGTTGAAGGCGCATTTGCCGTCGAGCATGACTATGGTCGAGCCGGCATTGGCCGGCAGGCCTTCTTCGGTCAGCCGGCGGCCGGTGGTCACCAGGATCGAATCGCCGATGCGGTTGAGCGCGGTCGCGTGGGCGGCGGCCAGCGCCTGGATCGCAGTGATGCCGGGGATGACTTCGAGCTCGAAACCCACATTGCCCCTCAGGCGGACGCGCTCGAGGATGCGCAGCGCGCTGTCGTAGAGCGAAGGGTCGCCCCAGATCAGGAAGGCGCCGCAGCCATCTTCGGCAAGCTCGTCGCGGACC
>NZ_RZRY01001429.1:0-601 GCF_003998035.1 Mesorhizobium sp. M2A.F.Ca.ET.039.01.1.1
GCCCGGCGCGGCTGATACGCCATGGCATCCGTGACGAATACAGCCTGATCGCGCCGCCGACGCATCTCTACAAGCACTACCGGCTGGACGCGGCGGGAATCGAGGCCCCCGCCCTCGAAGCGCTCGGCTGAACCAACGGACTGTTACAGCGCAGCACGGATTTCAGATGATCAATAACAACAACGCCACATCACTCATCGAGCGCGCCAACGCAGTAATGCCGGGCGGACTGCTCAGCCCGAGCCGCCGGCTCGGCGCGCCGCATGTCTTTGCCCGGGCGCAGGGTGCGTTTCTCCACCGACGTCGACGGACACCAGTATACCGACTACCATTGCGGCTTCGGCGCCAACGTGCTTGGCCATTGTCATCCGGCGGTGCACGAGCGCATCGCGGCAGTCTCCGAGGACATCGATCTTGTCGGCGCGGGAACAATGCGGCTCGAGATCGAGGTGAGCACCGCCCGTCCTTAGCCATGTTTCGCAACCGACTTACAGGATATAAGATCGTCTCATCCCCTATCCGTTGCCGATTCGGTGCGGCCCAACATTGCAGCGGTGATCCATGAACAAGATGCAGCCAATCGAGCAAGGCAGTCTGTCAG
>NZ_RZRY01000142.1:0-11662 GCF_003998035.1 Mesorhizobium sp. M2A.F.Ca.ET.039.01.1.1
GCGATTTCTTCTCGGAGGCTCCTTTGGATTTGCGCGAGAAGAACCCGAACATCGAAATTTTCCGTATTTTAAAGTAAATGGGATGACTATTTCTGTCGAGACAATATCAGTAGCCGCCGAAGATAAAAGCCCTTGGCTGATCTATTGAATAGCGATGAGCGACGCCCATCGGCTGGGCGCCGCTGCGCTAGGATAACCCTTACACCTCCGGCACGCGCCGATAGTTGGCGATGTCGGCCTTGACGCCGAGCCGCGCGATGGTTTCCTGCGCGCTGAAGGCGATACGTTCGTGGGCGGCCTTGACGATCGGCACCACCTTGTCGATTGCCGCCTGGCTTTCCCACTCGACCATGGTGACGATGTTGAACTCGCCCGGGCCGGAGAATTGTTCGAGCAGGAAATCCTGCACGAAGCCCTCCTGCCGGCGCAGCAGTTCATGCGTCATGAAGACCCTGCTCAGGATTTCGTCGCGCGCCTCGGCCGGCACGACGAATTTGTCGACCCGGAACACGCTGCCGGTGCGGTGATTGTTGGTGCTCATTTCGATCTGTCTCCGATTTGGAAGGTTGCCGGCAGGTGGCTCGGAGACGGTTTGCAAGCTCAAGATAGGTTGAGGTCAAGGGGGATTTAGCGCCAACTTCTCCTTCTCCCCTTGTGGGAGAAGGTGGCCGCGAAGCGGCCGGATGAGGGGTGCTCCAGGGGAATGAGGCGTTGGCGTTCCCTGGAACACCCCTCAACCGTCTCGGCGCTGCGCGCCGATCCACCTTCTCCCACAAGGGGAGAAGGGGAAGCCGGCTCCTAGCTCACCTCCGCCGTTCTCCTGCGCACAATCACCCCAAGCTCGTCGCTTTCCCGCGCGATGCGCAGGCGCTCTTCGGCTTCGGTTGCCTCGCGCTGGCGGTCCCACATCGAGGCGTAGAGGCCGTGCTTGGCCAGCAGCGCCGTGTGCGTGCCGCGCTCGGCGATCTGGCCGTCCTTGAGCACGATGATCTCGTCGGCCGAGATCACCGTCGACAGGCGGTGGGCGATGACGATGGTGGTGCGGCCCTTGCTGACGAGATCGAGCGCCGCCTGGATTTCCTGCTCGGTCTGGGTATCCAGCGCCGAGGTCGCCTCGTCGAGCATCAGGATCGGCGGCGCCTTCAGGATGGTGCGGGCGATCGCCACGCGCTGCTTTTCGCCGCCCGACAGCTTTAGGCCGCGCTCGCCGACCATCGACTTGTAGCCTTCGGGCAGCTTGTCGATGAACGGGCCGATCTGGGCAAGCTCGGCGGCCTTGCGCACCTCCTCCTCGCTGGCGCCGACGCGGCCATAGCGGATGTTGTAGGCGATGGTGTCGTTGAAGAGCACCGTGTCCTGCGGCACCATGCCGAGCACGGCGCGCAGGCTCTCCTGAGTGACGTCGCGGATGTCCTTGCCGTCTATCAGCACCTGGCCACCCTGCACGTCGTAGAAGCGGAACAGAAGCCTGGAAATGGTCGACTTGCCGGCGCCCGAAGGGCCGACGATCGCCACCGTCTTACCGGCCGGGACCTCGAAGGAGACGCCTTTCAGGATCTTGCGGTTCGGATCATAGGAGAAATGAACGTCGCGGAACTCGACCTTGCCCGGGCCGACCTTGAGCGGCTTGGCGTCCGGCTTGTCGACGATCTCCTGGGGCACGTCGAGCAGGTCGAACATGTGCTCGATGTCGGTCAGGCCTTGCCGGATTTCGCGATAGATGAAGCCGATGAAATTGAGCGGCACCGAAAGCTGGATCAGCATGGCGTTGATGAAGACGAAGTCGCCGACGCTCTGCGTGCCGGCCTGCACTTCCAGCGCCGACATGCACATGACGATGACGGTGCCCAGGCCGAAGATGAGGCCCTGGCCGAAATTCAGCCAGCCGAGCGAGGTCCAGGTCTTGGTCGCGGCGATCTCGTAGCGCGCCATGGAGCGGTCGAAGCGCTCGGCCTCCATGCGCTCATTGGTGAAATATTTGACCGTCTCGAAGTTCAAGAGCGAGTCGATCGCCTTGGTGTTGGCGTCGGTATCGCTGTCGTTCATGTCGCGGCGGATCGAGATGCGCCAGTCGCTGGCCTTGACCGTGAACCAGACATAGAGCCAGACGGTGACGGCGACCACGGCGACATATTTCCAGCCATAGGTGAAGGCGAAGATGCCGGCCGTCAGAGCGAATTCGAGGATTGTCGGCGCCGTGTTCAGCATGATGAAGCGCACGATCGTCTCGATGCCCTTGGTGCCGCGCTCGATGATGCGCGACAGGCCGCCGGTGCGGCGCTCCAGATGGAAGCGCAGCGACAGCTCGTGCATGTGGACGAAGGTGCGGTAGGCGAGCTGGCGCACCGCATATTGGCCGACGCGGGCAAACAGCGCGTCGCGCAACTGGTTGAAGCCGAGCTGGACCAGGCGCAGCACGTTGTAGGCGATCACCAGCGCCACGGGCGCGAGCAGGAAGGCCGGCAGCGGCGGCGGGGTCTTGGAGGCATGGGCCAGCGCATCCGTCGCCCATTTGAAGAAATACGGGCCGGCGACCAAAGTGAGCTTGGCGACGACCAGAAGCAGCGTCGCCCAGGTGACACGGGCTCTGAGATCGGCGCGCTCGGCCGGCCACATATAGGGCCAGAGGTTGCGCAATGTGGTGAGGGTGCCGGCTTCGGCGGATACGGTCTTTTCGGCCACTAGTCTTGCCTTTTGGGTAAACTGCCGGGGCAGCAGGAAGCAACGAGTTGGTTGAGCGAGGCGGAGACGCCCGCAAGCGCGGTGTGGTCGACCGCGTAGCGCGAGCGCTGGCGGTCAGTCTCGAAGCGGACGAGCCCCGCCTCGACCAGGACCTTCAGGTGCTGCGAAACGGTCGATTGGGCGAGGTCGAGATGGTCGACCACCTCACGGCACGAGCAGCAGGAGCTGGCCGAGAGGCGTTTCAGGATCTCGATGCGCGCCCGATGCGAGAGCGCCGCCAGGCGCAGCGCGATGGCGCGGCTGTCAGCGCAACGGCTTTCGGGGGATACGGTCATCGTCCATCGCCGATAGACGATGGAGGATGAGAGGGCAAGCTAGGCGGATGGGTAGATTGAGGTGAGGCGCCCGCCATTCGCGTTCGTCATCCTAGGGCGGAGCGCCGCGCAGCGGCGCGCAGACCCTAGGATCCATGCCGTTACCTCAGAACATCCCGGCGTTCGAGAATTTTCACCTGTCCTGGCCGATGGCACTAAACAGCGCCATTTCTTTCTTCACCGCAGCACACTTCGGCGACTGTCACGGCATGGATCCTAGGGTCTGCGCGCGTCGCTTCGCCCTTGCTCCGCCCTAGGATGACGAAGTCGCTACTCCGTCTTCGGCGCTGTCATCTGCTCGCCCATGGCCTTCATGTCGGCGTCCTCGCCCTCCTTCGACTTGGACGGCACCTTGAACACCTGGCCGGGCCAGATGCGGTCGGGATCGCGGATCTGGTCCTTGTTGGCGAGATAGATGGTCGAGAAGCGCGTGCCATGGCCGTAGACGCGGCGCGAGATGCGCCAGAGCGTGTCGTTGCGGCGGATGATGACGGCGCTGTCGGCATGTTCGAGCTTCGGCGCGACCGTCTCGGCCACGTCGGCCGAAGGCGTCGCCTCGGAAACCTTGGCCGGAACCTCGGCGGGCTTGGCCGCTTCGGCCGTTGCCGCCGGCTTGGCTTCCGCGGCCTGGGATCCGGCGCCCTGGACCTGGGCGAGTTTGGTCTCGGCCGGCTTGGCCTCGCCGGTCTTCGTCTCATTTGGAGCGACGGCTGCGATCGACTCGCCGGGCTCGCGCTCGAACGGCACGGCGGCACGGGCGACGACCTTGACGCCGTCGCTGTCCAGGCCATCGACATGGATGGTGTAGTTGCCGACCGGGATGTCGCGGGTCGCTTCGATCAGGAAATGCCCGTCGGCGGAGGTCCGCGCATCGCCAAGCAGGATGGCGTCGGCATAGGCGCGCACCTTGCGGCCGGGATCGGCCGTGCCGGCGACGAAGATCTTGCTGCCGTCGATCTCGACCGCTTCGACGGCGATCTTGGGCTCCGCCGACGCCGAGGCCGTATCGGATGCAGCCGGAGCGGTCGTTGCGGGAGCCGTCGTTGCCGGAGCCTGGGCTGCCGGTGCCGCCTGGTCGGAGTCGGCCGGCGCCGCCGGCTTGGTCTCGGCCTCGGGCACGGTGATCAGTTGCGAGGCCTTGCCCGGTTCCTCGACCATCGCCAGAACCTGCCCGGTCGGGCTCTGCGGCACCGAAACGACGGCGGTCTGGGCCGAGGCGACGGCAGTGCCGCCAACCGTCTGGCGCAGCGTGATCGTATAGTCGCCCGGCTTCAGCGGATCGTCGAGCACGATGGCGAAGGCGCCGTCGGGGCCGGAATCGGTCGAGCCGAGCACCGTGCCGCCACTCAGGATCTCGACCTTGGCGTTGGGCGCGGCGCTGCCGGCGACGACGATCGAGCCGTTGCTTTCGACGCGCACGACATCGAAGGTCGGCAGCGTCGAACCGGCCGCGGCGGCCGGCGCCGTTGCGTTCTTGTTGGCCGGCGCCATCGTGTTGGCCGGGGCCATTGTGTTTGCAGGAGCTTGAGGCACGCGCGCCTCGGTGGTCGTGCTCGAGGATTCAGCCGGTTTCGCGCCGGTCTGCGGCAGCGCCGCGACCTGCGCTGGTTTCTGGTTGATGTAGGGATCGAGCGCGCCCGACCCGTAGGCGACCGCCGCCACGACGGCCACGCCGCCCGCCGCGAACAAGAACGCCTTAGAAGGATTGATAGCCATAATTTTATACTGCCCCCTTAGCCACCTAACGCCGGTCTAGCGTGTTTTCTCCAAGCTCACAAGAAAAAGCCCGTCCGCGGGCTTGACCCGGCCAACCGTCCCCATCACCAATCATCGTCATGAACACGATTCGATCCGTCTGCGTCTATTGCGGCTCGTCTCCGGGCCGCGACGAGGCCTATATCAAGGCCGGCCACACGCTTGGCCGCTCGCTTGCCAAATCCGGGTTGCGCCTCATCTATGGCGGCGGCACCAAGGGCATCATGGGCGCCGTCGCCGATGGCGCGCTCAGGGCCGGCGGCAAGGTCACCGGCATCATCCCGCGCTTCCTGATCAACAGGGAAGCGACCGAAACCGCGCTCGACAAGCTCGACGAATTGCTGATCACCGACAATATGCACGAGCGCAAGCACAGCATGTTCGAAAAATCCGACGCCTTTGTGGCGCTGCCGGGCGGCATCGGCACGGTGGAGGAGATCGTCGAGATCATGACCTGGGCGCAGCTCGGCCATCATCGCAAGCCGATCGTCTTCGCCAACGTCAAGGGGTTCTGGGATCCGATGCTGTCGCTGATCGAGCACATGTCGGAGGAAGGCTTCATACACACCGCGCATCGCGTGAAGCCGCTGGTGGTCAACGACCCGGAAGCGATAGTCGCCGCTATCATGGTGGCAGGCTCGTCCGTCGACGCGCCGACGGAAGGCGTACAGTCGGTGATAGATAAGATGTAAGGCAATAAGGCAGTAGGGGAGTAAGGCAGTATGTAAGGCTGCGGAAAATGCCCCCTACTGCCCTACTGCCCTACTGCCCTACTGCCTTCCTCAAATCCCCAATCACCGTCCGCCGATCATTCCTGCGCCATGCCAGATGGATCGACACGCTGCGCTTGAACCAGGGCAGGTCGCGGAAGATCACGCCCGGAGGTGCCGCGCTGCGCAAGCTTTCCTGGACCGTGGCGAGGCCGAGACCGGCGCTGACCAGGCCGAGCGACGTCAACGGATCGTTCGTCTCGTAAGCGATGTCGGGCATGAAACCGGATTCGGCGCAGGCCGCCAGGAACTGCGCGCGGTTGGTGTCGCCGGGCTGGCGCACGACGGTGATCCAGACGCGGCCGTCGAGCTGGCCCGGTTGGATGTCGGCAGCATCGACCAGCGGATCGCCCTGTGGCATTGCAAGCACCAGCGGCTCGCGCCGCACCAAGACGCTTTCAAGATCGGGATCGGCCTCCGGCGCGGGCGAGTAGACGAAACCGAGATCGAGCGCGCGCTGCCGTAAATCCTCGAACTGCGCGGCCGAGCGACTGCTGCGCAATTGCAGACGGAAGTCCGGCCGCGCGCGGCGGAAGTCCCGCAGCATGGCGGCGACCAGCCCGGCATGCACCGCGCCTTCGACATAACCGATGGCGAGGCTGCCTGTGGCGCCGCTGGCGAGGTTGCGGCCGAGCTCTTCCAGCCGCGCCGCATCGGCAAGCAAGGCGCGGGCCTCGGCAAGGAAGGCCCTGCCCTCGGCGTTGAGGTGGACGCGCCGCCTCGCCCGCTCGAACAAGGCGACGCCGAGCTGCTCCTCGAGCTGGATGATCTGCCGGCTCAAGGGCGATTGCGAAATGTGCAATTGCTCGGCGGCGCGGCCGACATTGCCGGCCTCTGCGACGGCGACGAAATATCTGATCTGGCGCAGGTCGAGCATTCTTTGGCCTCTCAATTCCAAGTCCTCAAAGGTCTGAACTTTATCCTAATCAGTCTTGGACAGTCTGGACAGCCGGCGCGATATCTCCCTCGTCACCCCAGCCACGAAGGAGATCGCCATGCAGTTCTTTGCCCTGCTCAGCCGCAACACCCAAAAATTCAGCGACGCCGATTTCGCGCCGCTGCTGCCGCCGGAGTCCGAGCGGCGAAAGGCGCTTTACGTGCAAGGCGCGGTGCGCCAGATCTGGAACCGTGGCGACATTCCCGGCAGCGGCATGATGTTCGAGGCAGCCGACGAGAAGGAAGTGCGCGGCCATCTCGCCACGCTGCCGCTGATCGAGGCCGGCATGATGGACATCACGGCGATCGTGCCGCTCAACCCCTATCCTGGCTTTGGGCCGAAGCGCTGAATCGAGCCTTATTCGTGAGGTTGCCGCATATTGGCGGCCTCACGGCCAGGCTTCCTGCATCGCGTTCACTAAAAGCCATGCCATCGCGAGAAGCGCGACGAGCAGCGCCAGCCGCAGCCCCGCGGATCGCGCCTGGCCGGTCTCCTGACGCTGAAGCCGGCGCCAGGTCTGGAATGCCGCGAAGAGAGTAAGCAGCGCATAAAACCCGGCCAGCATCCACAAGACCGCCCGCCGGATATCGGAATGCCGTTATTCTCGAGCACCTTGCCGATCAGCATCGCCGGTCCGGCGACGAACAAGGCAATGGCGATGCCGAACAGGAAGCCGATCATCGCGCCTGGAAAGGACGTCGCCGACAGCGCGACCAGCACCGCCAGGAGGACGAGCAGAGTGATGAACGCGCGCTGGCTCATGGGCCATTATTCCCCGACCGAACGCGGCGTAATGTACCAGTCTGACCTTAACTGCGCGCAACGGCGTGCCCCGTCTTCGAACCGTAGACCGGGGTGCGGCATGGCCGAGACCTGCGTTCCTTATCGGCAACGCAACCGATGCGGGCGTGAGTTCGGCCATCGTCCCTGGGCTGAAAACCCCGCCAAGCAAGACGACGCCGGTGATGGTCTCGCCGCAACGAAGAAATCGTCTCCAGCTTGCCGAGCGCCATTCTGGCGTGCCCATTGCCGCCGACACACAGCAGACCGGGACGACAGGCAAATTCCGGTCTGAACGATTCAGCCGGCACCAGTGAGTTCAGCGGCCGTGCGCACGCGGGCGAGCACCTCGCTCAGCATGTCGTGCATGGCCTTGCGGGCTCTTGTGGAGTCGCCGGACTCGATCGCCTTCAGCACCTTGCCATGCGCGTCGAGATCGCCCACCGGATGACCGAACAGCGCGTTGGTGGTCGGCACGCTGTACTGCAGCGCCGTGTGGATCAGCGCCGAGAGCGGCAGGAAGAAGCGGTTCCCGGTGGCGGCAAGCACCGCTTCATGGAAGGCGGCGTCCGACAAGACCGGATCGCCCTGGCCGGAGGAGGCCGCGCGCATCGCCTCGAAGGCCTCGCGGATGGCAGCGATCTCGTCCGGGTTGTTGCGGCTCGCGGCAATTGCCGCCGCCTCGCATTCGAAGCCCAGGCGCACTTCCAGAAGCTCGATGATGAAGTGGCGCGGTGTCGCGCTGGCGCGCAGCCAGCCCAGCACCGCGGGGTCCAAGAAATTCCAGTCCTTCAGCGGGCGGATGCGCGAGCCACGTCGCGGGCGGGTGACCAGCAGGCCTTTGGCCCACAGGATCTTCACCGCTTCGCGCGCCGCACTTCGGCTGGCGCCGAAGCGGGCGCAGATCTCCTCCTCGCCAATCAGGGTCGCGCCGGGCGGAAACAGCCCTCGGAGAATCTCGCGGCCGAGATTGTTGGTTATCTCGTCCGTCACCGACGCCGTCTGGTTGCCTGCCATTTTGTCCCGGCCCATTTGGTTCTGCTAGCAAGCGTCGGTGTTATCTTAGCAAGCCGAACCTGTCCATTATCATCTGATTTGTCAGATAAATGCAGTTGAAGGCATCGCGACTTTCCTGTTAGCTGTTGGGGGAAGCAGCGGAGAGCCGGTTTGTCGCCAACATCCTCGATGCGCGCGGTGGTGCTGCGCCGGCCGCTCGACCTCGACGTCGAGGAGCGCACAACGCCAGGGCCCGGCCCAGGCGAGGTACTGGTGCGCATTGCGCGCGGCGGCATTTGCGGCTCCGACCTGCATTATTTCCGCCATGGCGGTTTCGGCACTGTGCGCATGAAGGAGCCGATGATCCTCGGCCACGAGATCGCCGGCCGCGTCGAGGCGCTGGGCGCCGGCGTTTCCGGGCCGGCGGTGGGGACGGCGGTCGCCGTCAATCCCGCCAACCGTTGCGGCGTCTGCGCCTTCTGCCGGGCCGGGCAACCGATCCATTGCCTCGACATGCGCTTCCTGGGGTCGGCGATGCGCATGCCGCATGTGCAGGGCGGCTTTGCCGAACATCTCGTCTGCCGCGCCAAAAACGCCGTGCCGCTGGCGACGGGCTCCGACCCTACCGCCGGCGCGTTCGCGGAGCCTCTTGCCGTGACGCTGCATGCCGTCGCCCAGGCGCCGGTCTATGGCAGCCGCGTGCTGATCATGGGCGCTGGACCGATCGGCACGCTGCTGGTGCTCGCCGCGCGCTTTGCCGGCGCGCGCGAAGTCGTCGTCACCGATGTGCAGGACAGACCGCTGCAATACGCCGCCAAGATCGGCGCCGACCGCACGATCAATGTCGCCACACATGCCGAGGCGATGGACGGCTACGCCGCCAACAAGGGGTATTTCGACGTCGTCTTCGAGGCCGCCGGCCAGGGCGGGACGGTCGCCAGCGCCTTGCCTGTCATCAAGCCGCGCGGGACGCTGGTGGCCGTCGGCCAGGGCGCGACGGCGGAGCTTTCCATGTCGGTCATCGTCACCAAGGAAATCCAGGTGAAGGGCAGCTTCCGCTTCGACACGGAATTCGCCCTGGCGGTCGACCTGATCGGCTCGGGCCGGATCGACGTCGCGCCGCTGCTCAGCAACACGCTGCCACTCGCCGAGGCGCGAAAGGCCTTCGAGCTGGCCAGCGACAAATCGCAATCGATGAAGGTGCAAATTGCGTTCGACTGATTATCTCGGCCGTCTTTTCGGCCTCGAGGGCAGGCATGCCTTCGTCACCGGCGCCAGCCGCGGGCTGGGCCTCGCCTTCGCGGGGGCACTGGCCGCGGCCGGCGCGCGCGTCACGCTCGGCGGCCGCAAGATGGAGGAGCTGAAGGCTGCCGCCGACAGGCTGCGTGCCGAAGGCCACACGATCGCGGAGTCATTAATCGACGTCACCGACACCCAATCGGTCGATGCGGCAATCGCAGCTTCGGAAGCCGACACCGGGCCGATCGACATCCTGGTCAACAATGCCGGCATCCAGCGCCGCGCGCCGCTGGAGACTTTCTCCGATGCCGACTGGGACGCGCTGATGGCGACCAATCTCGACGGCGTGTTCAAGGTGAGCCGCGCCGCGGTGAAGGGCATGATCCAGCGCCGCAAGGGCGTCATCATCAATGTCTCCTCGGTGCAGAGCGCGCTCGCTCGCCCCTCGATCGCGCCTTACGCGGCGAGCAAGGGAGCGATCACCATGCTGACCAAGTCGATGGCCGGCGAATGGGGCCAGCACGGCGTGCGCGTCAACGCCATCGCGCCCGGCTATTTCAAGACAGAGCTCAACGCGGCTTTAGTCGCCGACGAGAAATTCTCGACCTGGCTCACCGGCCGCACGCCGATGCGGCGCTGGGGTGATGTCGAGGAACTGGCTGGCGCGGCGGTGTTCCTGGCATCGGATGCCGCGAGTTTCGTCACTGGTCAGACGCTGCTGGTGGATGGCGGGATCACCAGTGTGTTGTGAGCCTCATAGGCAACACTCAAACCGGTAGCCTTGTCTCCCCCACCGACAGATGCCGCTCGATGGGCGGATCGATCTTGGTGTCCTTCGCGAACCCGGTCAACACCCTGTCCACCGACAGCCTGCCCGCCCCGCTGAGCGCCAGGATGAACATGCCGCCGGCGATGGCGAGATCCTTCTCGAAATGGAGCAGTTCGTTCTGGCTGGCGAAATTGGTGTGGAAGAGGCTTGCCGTCATCAGGCAGAACAGGCCGAGCCCGATCGCACCCAGCCGCGCCAGGATGCCGAGCGCCACCGACAGGCCGGCGCCGAGTTGCAGCGCGATGGTGGCAATGAGCAGCGGCGTGCCGACGCCAAGCGCGGCCATCGCCTTCTGAGCGCCCTCGAAATGCGTCGCCAGTTGCAGTCCCTCATGCACGAAGATCAGGGACAGAAACAGCCGGCCGGCCAGCAGGACGACATCCCTGGCGTGCAGTTTTTCGGCAAGTTCGGTCGGTGTCATCGTTGGCTCCAATTCTTGGACGCAGGTAGCCGCCACGCGCCCGGGTGGACGCGCGCTCGAGGTTGAAAGGTCGGAGCCGGCGCGAGGGAGAGGAACGCCGGCTCCGGTTTTCGGGGGCTACCGCGGTGGCGCCCAAAAAAGTTGGCACTGAAGGGAGAGGGCAGCGCAAGGTCCCCTCTCCGGCCGCTTCGCGGCCACCTCTCCCCACTTCGTGGGGCGAGGAACGGGCTGAACTACTTCGTCACCTTCGTGTCGATCGCCTGCTTGAGGTCGGAAAGCTCCTCGCAGCCCGACGGGCACAGCTTCTCCAGTGAGGCGAGCTGCTCGTTGGCCTTGGCCATGTCGCCGGTCTCGACATAGAGCTCGCCCAGATATTCATGCGCGGCCTTGTGGTCGGGCTTAAGCTCCAGCGCCTTGGTGTAGTAGGTCAGCGAGGTCTGATAGTCGCCGGTCTTGCGCAGCGTGAAGCCGAGCAGGTTGTAGACGTCGGCCTGCTGGGTGTCCTGCGCCAGGTCGCGCAGATCGGCCAGCGCGCCCTTATAGTCCTTGGCGTCGATCTTGGCCTTCACCGCCGTCAGGTCGGGCGCATCGGCGCCTTCGATGTCGTCCACGGCATAGGCTGGAACGGCGATGGCGATCGGGGCCGCGGTCAAGACCGCAATGGCGCCGAGCGCCGCGAAAGTTAAGTGTTTCATTGGAGTGTCGCTTTCTGTTCACGATCCGAGTGAGATCAGATCTGGGTCGGGGTGAAGGCGTAGGCATTGCCGTCCTTGACGAAGCTGCCTGTGCCGGGGAACGGGAAGTGCGAGCCGCAGATGCGGACATTGTCGGCGATCACCTGGTCAATGATCCGGTGCCGCGTGGTGATCGCCGTCGGAC
>NZ_RZRY01001430.1:0-600 GCF_003998035.1 Mesorhizobium sp. M2A.F.Ca.ET.039.01.1.1
GTATTGGTGTTGTAGCGCGAGCAGTGATAGCTGGAAAACAGCGCGATGCCGCCGGCCTCCTGCTTTCCGCCATGGCGGAACGGAATGGCCGCGACGCGCTCGCCCAGCGCCCGCACCGTGGACTGATGCGCGATCGAGCCCAGCGTCAGAATGGCGCGCAGATTGGGGAAGCGCGCGATGGTGGGTTTCAGAAAAGTCCGGCAGGTGGCGATCTCGGCGCCGACCGGCTTGTTCTCCGGCGGCACGCAGCGCACCGCATTGGTGATGGCCGTGCCGACCAACTCCAGCCCGTCATCCGGCCGTGCCTTGAACTCGCCGCGCGCCAGGCCCTGCGCGATCATCGTGCCGTAGAGCAGGTCGCCGGCATAGTCGCCGGTGAAGGGGCGCCCCGTCCGGTTGGCGCCGCGCAGACCGGGCGCAAGCCCGACGATCAGCAGGCGGACCGAGGCTTCACCCTCGGGCGGCAGGAAGGTCGGCACCGGCGCGTTGAACCAGCCCGGCTCGCGCTCGCGCCAGGCGGCGATGAAATCATGCAGCCGCGGGCAAAGCAGGCAGTCGCGGCTGGGTTCGGGGGAGGTTGTGGCGGTCAAGGGCGCCGCC
>NZ_RZRY01001431.1:0-594 GCF_003998035.1 Mesorhizobium sp. M2A.F.Ca.ET.039.01.1.1
GGTCAGATATTTGTCGATCTCCTGCGCCGCCACGGTCGAGCCCGCATCGGAAGACCCGCCGAAATAGAGCGGCGGATAGGGCGTCTGCACCGGCGGGAACAGGAGGCGGCCATCCTCGATGCGGAAATGCTTGCCCTGATGCTCGACCGTCTCGCCGCTCAGCACGCGCTTGTAGACCTGCAGGAATTCCTGCGTCACCTCGTAGCGCTCGGCATGCGACTGAAAGATGCCGTCGCCCTTGTTCTCCAGCGGATCGCCGCCGGTGACGACATTGATCAGCAGCCGTCCGTTGGAGATGCGGTCGAGCGTTGCCGTCATGCGCGCCGCGAGCGTCGGCGACTGCAGGCCGGGCCGCACCGCGACCAAGAAACGCAACCGCTCTGTCAGCGGCGCCAGAGCCGATGCGATAACCCAGGAATCTTCGCAGGACCTGCCCGTCGGCAGGAGCACGCCGTAATAGCCAAGCGTGTCGGCCGCCTGCGCCACTTGCGTCAGATAAGGCAGATCGACCGCCCGGCCCCCTTCCGAGGTGCCAAGATAGCGGCTGTCGCCATGGGTCGGCAGGAACCACAGGACTTTGATGCGGTCGGGGGT
>NZ_RZRY01001432.1:0-594 GCF_003998035.1 Mesorhizobium sp. M2A.F.Ca.ET.039.01.1.1
GGCCACGCATAAGGCGAACGATTACTTCGTGCTCCGGGGCTTTAATGCCGCCCGCGGAAGCGATGACATCCAGAATGCGTTCACCGCGAATACCTAGATTGACCTTGCCTCCACTCGTAACCTCGCCCAGCACCGACGCTGTGGCCGCTGCGTTGTTAGCCAAGGCAACCATAACTTGCGGTTCAAGCGCCCGAGGACCAAGCTTCTTTTGGATGTCGGCGGCAACGGCCTTCGGCGTACGCCCTGCAGCCCGCACCGTTCCGGCATAGGGGACCGTTATGGAGCCATCTCGGTCAATGGTCTGATTGGGGATGACTGTTTGGTGCCCGCCGGCCGTGAATGGCCCCTCAGTCTGCGGGGTGAATAAGCCGCCTGGGCCCGCCTCGAATACAGTGATTGAAAGCGTGTCGCCGATCCCAAGTTGTTGCGAAGGGGCCCCTGGGTGGCTGCCAAACCCGTCCGCCAAGGAGAAACCCGATAGGCGTTCAAGGATCGAAGCCACTTCAGCGTCAAGATCGATAACTTGATAGCCTTGATTCGCGCGACGTTCCTTGGGGTCGATTACGGACGCAGTTGGTCCTGAGGCGGGGAGAG
>NZ_RZRY01001433.1:0-593 GCF_003998035.1 Mesorhizobium sp. M2A.F.Ca.ET.039.01.1.1
TCGCCGCGCGGGGAAAGAGTCGCGCATGATGAAAAAAACCATCTTTCGCAGACGAAAAAAAAGTGATATTCCTTCAGCGAGAGACTGGGACCGCGGCCGCTGGGCGCGAATGCGAACAGAGATGACGAGATGTTTTCTATATCGATTGGTGTCGACATCGGAGGCACCAAAACGCATTTGAGAAGCTGCCTGGAACAGGGCATGGGCCGCGACTTGGTGGTGAGGACCAGTGAATGGCGTTGTGGAGCCTATGACCACGATATTCCTGGACTAATCGCGCTAATCAGCGGATTTGCGGATGGCGCCACTCCCAACGGCATCGCGATTGGCTCTCATGGATGTGATGATGAGGCCGAGTGTGCCATCCTGCAAAAACCCCTTTCCAATCATTTTGCCTGCCCGTTGAGGGTCGTCAACGATGCAGAGCTATTTCCCCTAGCCATGGGGCTTTCCAGCGGAATTGGTGTCGTCGCGGGAACTGGCTCAATCGCCGTTGCTCGGGACCAGAAAGGCAGGATGCATGTCGCAGGCGGTTGGGGCTGGGCAATCGGAGACGAAGGGAGCGCTCCCGGTTTAGTACGTGAGGCTGGTCG
>NZ_RZRY01001434.1:0-593 GCF_003998035.1 Mesorhizobium sp. M2A.F.Ca.ET.039.01.1.1
GACTGGATTGGCTCGCATGTCCGGATGTTTCGTTTTTTTCACGGCGTTCCCAGACTCGTCGTTCCCGACAATCTGAAGTCGGGCGTCAGTCGCGCCAGTTTCTACGATCCCGAGATCAACCGCAGCTACGGCATGATGGCTTCCCACTATGGCGTCGGCGTTCTTCCGGCACGGCCAAGAAAGCCTCGGGATAAATCGAAAGTGGAGAATGGAGTGCGTTTCGCCCAGTCCTGCATTCTGGGGCGCCTGCGCAACCAGACTTTCTTCTCGCTGGCTGAGGCCAATGCCGCCATTGCCCAGGCGCTCGATCGCATCAACGACCACGTCATGCGCCGGCTGGGCGTCAGTCGCCGACAGCTCTTCGAGACCGTCGAGCGCCCGGCTTTGGCCAGTCTTCCACTGGAGGATTACGAGTTTGCCGAATGGCGTTTGGCCCGCGTCTCGACGGATTATCATGTCGAGTTCAAGACCTTCTTTTATTCCGTGCCCCACAGCCTCATTCGTCAGCAGGTCGATCTGAGAGCAACGGCGCGCACCATCGAGATCTTCCACCGCGGCAAGCGCGTCGCGGTGCATCAGCGCCGCTATGGAGG
>NZ_RZRY01001435.1:0-592 GCF_003998035.1 Mesorhizobium sp. M2A.F.Ca.ET.039.01.1.1
TTATAGACACCCGCGATGATGTTGGATTTGTCGGGGGGGCAGCGATCTCTTTCTCAAAGGGGGAACTGACGTGGACCGACGAATTCGGCCCTTGGACACTCCGCCGGCGTCGCGAAGGAGATTTGGACCGGCCGCTTTCTCGATATGGAACGCCTTTGTTCCCATCCCCCTTCTCTCCTAGCGCTACAGCATCAGATCCAACAAATCTCCTCTGGCGCCACAATGGCGAACAGGCCGTTCTTGGCTATGCTGCAAGCGCCATGGACGATGCGCTGGGCGATCACCCGCCGATCTCCGGAATCGATGCCGCCATCCAAACCATGCGTGTTTATGCGGCTGCTCGCGTCTCGCATGTCACCTGCAGCTCTGTCTGCATCGACAATATGGAGTCGGCCTCTCTCGCGAGACGTTTTTCCATTCCCTAATGTGTTCCTCCCTGTAAAAGCGGAAGCCGTGCATGTCCTCGCAAGTCAGCACCGCGGTTGAAGAGCCTCGATATCTTTCGACCTATGGCGAGCCAGATCGCCAAGCTCGGGCGGGAACGATGGCGCGCAAACACAAGCCGTTCGCATCGGGACGGCTTATTCTATTC
>NZ_RZRY01001436.1:0-590 GCF_003998035.1 Mesorhizobium sp. M2A.F.Ca.ET.039.01.1.1
GTCTTAAGCAAGGCGACGATGGCGGCGACGATCACCATAGCCAGCAGCACCATGCCAAGCGCGGGCGGCAGCGCTTCGAGGATCGAACGCGCCTGGCCTGGCACAATGCGGTTGGCGCGGAACGTCGCAAAGGGGGCCGCCAACGCAGCGTAGGCGACGATCGCGGCAATGACGACGCCGAGCTTGTCGAAGCGGATGGTCACGATCGCCCCCCAATCGGCGGCGCGCCGCAGCACGGCGCGCCGAGCTCACCTCACTTCAAGAACCCGTTCTTCTTCAGAAAATCCTCCGCCACGCCCTTGGCAGGCTCGCCACCCAGTTGGACGCGGCCATTGAGCTCCTGCAGGGTGACGAGATCGAGCTTGGCGAAGACCGGCTTCAGCAGCGCCTCGATTCCGGGATGCTGCTTAAGGACCTCTTCGCGGATGATCGGTGCCGGCTGGTAGACCGGCTGCACACCCTTGTCGTCCTCGAGCACGACGAGGCCGGAGGGCTGGATGCCGCCGTCGGTGCCATAGACCATGGCGGCGTTGGCGCCGTTGGTCTGGTTGGCGGCGGCAGCGATGGTTGCCGCGGTGTCTCCGCCGGAG
>NZ_RZRY01001437.1:0-589 GCF_003998035.1 Mesorhizobium sp. M2A.F.Ca.ET.039.01.1.1
TTGTTCGATCGCTGCCGGGCGCAAGAGAGCGAGCGACTTGTCGATGTTAAGTTTGTGCTTGATCTAGCTGCGCCTTGCCCGTTCCTCCAGCAGTTCGTGATCGAACGGCAGGGCCGTTGCGCCCTTCTGCTCGTAATGGCGGATGAAATTTTCAATCTCCTTGTCTGTCTTCGCCGGCCCCTCAGGCGGTTTAGAGGTGGGCGCCGAGCTTGCATTTCGGTGCTGTCCCTCTTGCCCTGGATTGCATCTACGAAATTCCAGCGTATCCTGCTTGTGCGCATGTGAGCAGAAGGTGGCGCCTGGCGCCTTGATTAGCCACCACACTAAGAACCACCGTCGGGATGGCGACCGACAAGGCTGATGTCACAAACGCCCCTTCCAGAAGGATGATCCACTCATGGATTCCAATGCCATTATTGCGTCCCTGCCGGTTGCAGGGGCCGACCGTGCTGTACTGATCGACGCCGCCAACACCGCGTTCGAGCGTGTAATTGAGCGGATTGAACCGAACGATGAGGAGCTAACCCGAAGCCTCTGGGATGCCGGTGACTACATCGACAGTTGGCTGGCTACCGACCTAGTCGACAAG
>NZ_RZRY01001438.1:0-588 GCF_003998035.1 Mesorhizobium sp. M2A.F.Ca.ET.039.01.1.1
GTGAATGTGTGGCAGGTCGAGGGTTCGGTGCCGCTGCGCTTCACCTTCGAGAACGCGGCGCAGCTCTACGCCGAGCTTTGACGGCAGTGGGCGGCGACCCAACCGATTCGGCGAGCCGCGGCAAATATGCCGATCGGCTCGACCCGGAGCTTTGGGAATACATCGACAAGGTCAACAGTTGGTACCCGCCGGAGATCGTTGCGGCATTCATACCCGAGCAGCGCGCCGTCTATGGTCGGATGTGCGTGGCGTTTCACCAAGGTCGTCCGGAGGGCGTGACGGCCAGCGACGGCCTCGTGGCGACGGGCTCGCATCCGATCCCGGTCCGCCGCTATCGCATGGCGGGCAAGCTGGAAGCGGCGATCGTCGTCTATTATCACGGCGGCGGTTTTGTCCTCGGCGATCTCGACAGCCATGACGACATCTGTGCCGAAATCTGCGCCGGCACAGGATTCGAGGTGGTCTCGGCCGACTACCGGCTGGCGCCGGAACATCTGCATCCGGCTTCCTTCAACGACGCGCTGGCGGTGTTCGAATGGGTCGCCGCTACCAGCGCGCTGCCGATCGTGCTTTGCGGCGAAAGCGCCG
>NZ_RZRY01001439.1:0-587 GCF_003998035.1 Mesorhizobium sp. M2A.F.Ca.ET.039.01.1.1
ATCTTACACAGCCAGCCAGCATGCGATGGATGTCCGAATTTAATATTAGCGATATGTAAAATGCAAAGTCCGCCAAACCGGTTTCGTTAGCCTTTCTGTGCCAGCATCGAGCCGGCTTTGATGGTGGAACCATGCGTGGGCCAGGCTGGATCCGGGGGCTGCGGGAGGAGGAGGCGCGGCAGCTGCGCTGCGAGATCGATCGGCTCGAGCGCGATCTGATCAAAGCCGCCAATTCGAAAGCCAAATGCAACCTGCACGACGTCGCGCATACGCTGCGCTGGCAGAAGGCCCGGCTCCAGCGATTGGAAGAATGCCTCGCAGCCATGCCGGCCGGAAAGATCGCTTCGGACGGGTCCTGATCGGTCCGATTGCAACCTTGCGTCGAGGCTTAACCATTATTGGTCCTGCGCTTGCCGAGCAGGGGCGCATTGGGAAGTGGCGCGATCGCGGAATTACGGTTTGCGGGGATGCCGTTAGGTTAGCCCACAAGGCGGTTCGATCCGCCGAGGCCGGCGTCTACCAGGCCCCTACCCATTCCCCCGCCCCCTGCGGGCGCCGGCCACCTGATTTCCAAGAGACAATACGGG